>JAFEDW010000119.1 GCA_018241455.1 Pseudomonadota bacterium
GTCGGCATCGACCAGCAGCGGCGCCATGGTCACATCGGTGATGCGGCGGATATCGACCAGCACGTCTTCCGGGTTGCTCAGGCCCAGGTCGGGAAGCCCGAGCGAATTGGCGGCGACGCCACCGCCCGACAGGTACAGCGCGCGAAAGCCGACCTGTTCGGCCATGCGTGCCGCGTAGGCGTTGATCGCCCCGGCCAGTTGCAGCGGCTGCTCCTCGCGCACCGCCGCCCGGAATCGCGCGCCTGCGCTCGCCGCCTTGCTCATGTTGGGACCTTTCGACATGTCTCGTAACCGCAAAGTCTGCCATATAATCGTCCGATGGGCCCGCTGCACGGCAAGACGATGTTCATCAGCGGCGCCTCGCGCGGCATCGGCCTTGCGATCGCGCTGCGCGCGGCGCGCGACGGCGCCAACATCGCCATCGCCGCCAAGACCGACCAGCCGCACCCGACCCTGCCCGGCACGATCCACACCGCCGCCGCCGACATCGAGGCCGCCGGCGGACAGGCGCTGCCGCTGGTCTGCGACATCCGCGACGAAGCGCAGGTCGAGGCCGCGGTGGCGGCCACGGTGGCGCGCTTCGGCGGCATCGACCTGTGCGTCAACAACGCCAGCGCGATCAGCCTGACGCCGACGCTCGCCACGCCGATGAAGCGCTTCGACCTGATGCACGGCGTCAACGCGCGCGGCACGTTCCTGGTGACGCAGAAGACGCTGCCGCACCTGCTGCGGTCCGCGAATCCGCACGTGTTGATGCTCTCGCCGCCGCTGGCGATGCAGGAAAAATGGTTCGCGCCACACGTGGCCTACACGATGGCCAAGTTCGGCATGAGCATGGTGGTGCTCGGCGTGGCCGGCGAGTACCGCGGCCGCGTCGGCGTCAATGCGCTGTGGCCGCGCACCGCGATCGACACCGCCGCGATGGCGATGCTGAAGGGGCGCCTGCCAGTGGGCCCGTTGCGCTCGAGCGCGATCATCGCCGACGCCGCCTACCTGGTCCTGACGAGCGATGCGCGCACGACCACCGGGAACTTCTACGTCGACGACGAGCTGCTGGCGGCGCACGGCATCACCGACCTGTCGAAATACGGTCCACCGGGCGTGGCGGACGTCGACCTCACGCCGGATTTCTTCGTGCCTTCGCTGCGCGAGCTCAAGGGGCGCCCATGAATGACACCCGCCAGGCCGCGTGCTACGAGCAACGCGGCGCGGTCGCGCTGATCACGCTGAACCGTCCCGAGGCCCTCAATTCATTCGACGCCGCGCTCCGGCTGCAGCTCGCCGCGGCACTGCAACGCGCCGCGGCCGACGCGGCGGTGCGCGCGCTCGTGCTCACCGGCGCCGGGCGTGCATTCAGCGCCGGCGCCGACCTGAAGGCGATGGGTGCCGGCAAGGCCGATGGCGACGAAGTGAGCCGCCAGCTGAACGACGAGTACGGCACCGGCATCCGGGCGATCATCGACATGCCGAAGCCGGTCATCGCCGCGGTCGAAGGGCTGGTCGCCGGCATCGGCTGCGCCTTCGTGCTGGCCAGCGACCTCGTGGTCATGGCCGAAGACAGCTACTTCACGCTGCCCTTCCACAACATCGGCCTGGTGCCCGACGGCGGCATCAACTGGCTGCTCGAACGGCAGCTCGGCGCGCGCCGGGCCTACGAATTCTCGGTGGATTGCACGCGCGTGGCGGCCGCACGCTGCCTGGAACTCGGCCTGGCCAACCGGGTCGTCGCCAAGGGCGCCGCGGTCGAAACGGCACTGCAATGGGCCGAGCGCCTCGCACAGCGCGCCCCGCTCGCACTGCAGCACAGCAAGCGCCTGCTGCGGGAAGCCGGCCGTGTCAGTTTCGATGAGAGCTATCGCAGCGAAGTCGGCGCGCAATCGCAATGCATCAATAGCGGGGATTTCCGCGAGGGCGTCGCCGCCTTCCTGGCCAAGCGCGAACCGCGTTTCACCGGGCGCTAGGGCCGCACGCGCCGCTCGAGGCGCTGGCGCTCGAGGATGCGGCTCGCGATTTCCTCGATGCTGCATTGGGTCGTGTCGAGGAACGGCAGGCCCAGGCGCGCATACAGGGCGAGCGCGGCCCGCAATTCCGCCTGCACCTGCGGGAGCGAGGCGTAGCGGCTGCCCGGGCGGCGCTCCTGGCGGATCTGCTGCAGCCGGTCGGGCCGGATCGTCAGGCCGAACAGTTTCTGCCGGTGGGGCCGGAGCACGGCGGGTAGCTCGCCCGACTCCAGGTCTTCCTCCGCCAGCGGATAGTTGGCAGCGTACACGCCGTACTGCAGCGCCAGGTACAGGCAGGTCGGCGTCTTGCCCGAGCGCGACACGCCCACCAGCACGACGTCCGCCGCCGCGTAATCACGCGCGCCGGCGCCGTCATCGTTGGCGAGCGCGAAGTTCGTCGCGTTGATGCGCGCCGTGTAGGCCGCCAGGTCGGCCATGCCGTGCGCGCGGCCGCTGGCATGCGCCGAAGGCATGGCGAGCTCGGCCTCGAGCGGCCCAAGGAAGGCCGCGAAGAAATCGAGCACCAGCGCGTTCGCCTGTTGCAGCACGGCGCGCACGGCATCGTCGACCAGCGTCGCGAACACGATCGGCCTCAGCCCGGATGCGCGTCCGGCCTCGTCGATGCGCCGCACGACCTCGGCCGCCTGCTCTGCGGTCGCGATGAACGGCAGCGTCGTCGATTGATACTGCGCGCTGTCGAACTGCGTCAACAGGCTGTGCCCCATGGTCTCGGCCGTGACACCAGTCTGGTCGGAGACGAAGAACACCGTGCGCTTGTTCACGCCACCGCCCTTGTTGACGAAATGTGCCGCCCGCGGGCGGCAGTGTCCCACGCCATGAAATGAGGGACAATACGCGCCCGGCCCATGCGTGAGATCCCCTTGAGCGATTACATCCTCTCTTTCGACCAGGTGGGCCTCGCCGATATCGACCGCGTCGGGGGCAAGAACGCCTCGATCGGCGAAATGCTGCGCGCATTGACGCAACTGGGCGTGCGCGTGCCGCGCGGCTTCGCGACCACCGCCAGTGCCTACCGGGATTTCCTGGCGCAGGGCGGACTGGCCGCGCGCATCAATGCCGAGCTGGCCGCGCTCGACGTCGAGGACGTGACCGCGCTCGCCGCCAGCGGCGCGCGCATCCGCAGCTGGATCCTGGCCACGCCGTTTGCGCCGGAGTTCGAGCGGGCGGTGCTGGAACATTGGCGCGCGATGGACCAGGGCCGCGGCATCGCCGTGGCGGTGCGTTCATCGGCCACGGCGGAAGATCTGCCCGAGGCGTCGTTCGCCGGCCAGCAGGAAACCTTCCTGAACGTGCGCGGCGAAACGGCGCTGCTGGCGGCCATGCACCGGGTTTACGCCTCGCTGTTCACCGATCGCGCGATCGCTTACCGGGTGCACCAGCGCTTCGATCATGCGCACGTGGCCTTGTCGGTGGGCGTGCAGTACATGGTGCGCAGCGATGTGGGCTCGAGCGGCGTCATGTTCACGCTCGACACCGACTCGGGCTTCCGCGACGTGGTGTTCATCACCAGCGCCTACGGCCTCGGCGAAACCGTCGTGCAGGGAGCGGTCAATCCCGACGAATTCTATGTGTACAAGCCGACGCTGCGCGCCGGCCAGCGCGCCATCGTACGCCGCAACCTCGGCGCCAAAGCCATCAAGATGATCTACGCCGGGCCGGGCGACGCCGGCAAAGTGCGCACCGTCGACGTGCCGGCCGCCGAGCGCGCCCGCTTCTCGCTCAGCGACGACGATGTGCAGAGCCTCGCGCGCCAGGCGCTCGTCATCGAACAGCACTACCAGCGGCCGATGGACATCGAGTGGGCGCTCGACGGCGAGGAGCGGCAGTTGTACATCCTGCAGGCGCGACCGGAGACGGTGCAGAGCCGCGTCGGGCGCAGCATCGAGCGCTACGCGCTCAAGCAACGCGGACGTGTTCTGGCCGAGGGTCGCAGCATCGGCGGCCGCATCGGCAGCGGGCGGGCGCGCGTGGTGCGCGATGCGGCGGCGATGGCGCAGGTGCAGCCCGGCGATGTGCTGGTGGCCGACATGACTGATCCGGACTGGGAGCCGGTCATGAAGCGCGCTTCCGCCATCGTCACCAACCGCGGCGGCCGCACCTGCCACGCGGCGATCATCGCGCGCGAGCTCGGTGTGCCGGCGGTCGTGGGATGCGGCAATGCGACGAAAGTCATTGGTGATGGCCAGCTCGTCACCGTTTCCTGCGCCGAAGGCGACAGCGGCTTCGTCTACGAAGGAGCGCTGCCGTTCGAGCACCAGCAGATCGAACTCGATGCGATGCCAGCCGCGCCGGTGCGCATCATGATGAACGTCGGCAACCCCGATCGCGCCTTCGGCTTCGCGGGCCTCCCGCACCGCGGCGTCGGGCTGGCGCGGCTCGAGTTCATCATCAACCGCATGATCGGCGTGCATCCGCGCGCGCTGCTCGAGCTCGCCACGCTGGAGCCGGCGTTGCAGCAGCAGATCCGCACGCTGATGGCAGGATACGACGACCCGGTGCGCTACTTCGTCGATCGCCTCAGCGAAGGCATCGCACAGATCGCCTGCGCGTTCGCGCCCGAGCCGGTCATCGTGCGGCTGTCGGATTTCAAGTCGAACGAATACGCCAACCTGCTCGGCGGCCGCCAATTCGAACCGCACGAGGAAAACCCGATGCTGGGGTTCCGCGGCGCGGCGCGCTACATCGATGCCGCCTTCCGGCCCTGCTTCGAACTCGAGTGCCAGGCGCTGCGGCGCGTGCGCGGCGAGATGGCCTTAAGCAACGTGCAGGTGATGGTGCCGTTCGTGCGCACGGTCGCGGAGGCGCGCGCGGTCACCGATCTGCTGGCCGCCAACGGGCTGAAGCGCGGCGTCGACGGGCTGAAGCTGATCATGATGTGCGAGTTGCCCGGCAATGCGCTGCTGGCCGGGGAATTCCTGCAGTACTTCGACGGCATGTCGATCGGCTCGAACGACCTGACGCAACTGACGCTCGGGCTCGACCGCGACTCGGCGCTGGTCGCGCAGGGCTTCGATGAACGCGACGCGGCGGTGCAAGCGTTGATCACGATGGCGATTGCCGCGTGCCGCAAGGCGGGCAAGTACATCGGCATCTGCGGGCAGGGACCGTCGGATCACCCCGACCTGGCGCGTTGGCTCGTCGATCGCGGCATCGACAGCCTGTCGCTGAATCCGGATACGGTCGTTGCGACCTGGATGATGCTGGCCGGCAAATCAGCCTGAGGCGGCGTCATCGCGCGGCGCGGCCAGCGCGGCCTCGATCGCGCCGGCGAGGCCCTCCGGCTTGTCGGCGGGCGCGTAGCGGCGTAACACGCTGCCATCGCGTGCGACGAGGAATTTGGTGAAGTTCCACTTGATCGCCTCGGTGCTCAGCACGCCCGGCCGCGCGGCCTTCAGGAACCGGTAGAGCGGGTGCGCGCGCTCGCCGTTCACCTCGAGCTTCGCGAACATCGGGAAGCTCACCTGGTAGTTGAGGCTGCAGAATTCGCGGATCTGCGCCTCGTCGCCCGGCTCCTGGTGGCCAAACTGGTCGCAGGGGAATCCCAGCACCTCGAAACCCTGCGGATGGTATTTGCGCTGCAGCGCCTCGAGGCCCGCGTACTGCGGCGTGTAGCCGCACTGGCTGGCCACGTTGACGATCAGCAGCACCTTGCGGCCGGCCTCGTACTGCTCGACCAGGAAGCGATTGAGCGTGGCGAGCAGTTCGGCTTTCTTCATCTGGAACGGCTCGATGCCGAACTGCACCAACACCGACTGCAGGAATTCGACCGCCGTGACCTGCGTCTGGCTGATCTGCGCGAGCGTCACGTTGGTGTCGAGCTCGCTGACGAAGGTCTCGATCAGCGTGGTCTTGCCGGAGCCGATTTCGCCGGTGATGACCACGAAGCCGTCGGTGAACCAGATGGTCGACTCCATGTACGCCTTGGCGCGCGCATGGGCCTTGCTCAGGTAGAGGAATTGCGGATCCGGGCTCAACCGGAACGGTAATTCCCTGAGTTTGAACTGTTCCAGATTCATTCGGTCACCGTCGCCAGCGTCGCCTAGTTGCGCCCGGAATTCAAGGCGCACCGGACAGCGACAGCGCCAGCTGCCGCAACAGGGCGCGCGTGCGCCGGTTGCGTTCCTCGGCCGTGGCGGCCAGCAGCGTGCAATGGCCGAGCTTCCGTCCGGGGCGCGGTTGCTTGCCATAATCGTGCAGGTGCACGCCCGCTTGCGCGAGCACGCTGGCGGCGGCCGGCATGCGGCCGATCAGGTTGACCATCGCCGCGTGACCAACGGGAGCGGTGCTGCCGAGCGGGAGCCCGGCGATCGCGCGCAGGTGATTCTCGAACTGGCTGGTGACCGCGCCTTCGATCGTCCAGTGTCCCGAGTTGTGCACGCGCGGTGCGAGCTCGTTGGCGATCAGGCGGCCGTTGCGCACGAAGAATTCGATCGCCAGCGTACCGACGTAGCGGAAGTCGCGCAGCACGGCGCGCAG
>JAFEDW010000011.1 GCA_018241455.1 Pseudomonadota bacterium
TGCGCGAGGCCGGCGAGCTCGTCGCCGAGCTGCGCGGCGTCACTGCCGATGCGCACGCCGCGGTCGCTCGGGTGCGCGCGGCCGCCGACAGCGCCGCGCCGGACCTGGCCGCGACGATGGCGAAGATGCGCGTGACTGCCGATCACCTCGCCAAGGCGAGTGAACAGCTCGACGGCCTGCTGGCCGACAACCGCGGTGCGCTGCGCGGCTTCACGCAGCAGGGGCTGCCGCAGGTCGAGGCGCTGGTGCACGACGCGCGCGAAGCGGCGCGCGAATTCCAGGGCCTGTCGAAATCGCTGCGTGACAATCCCTCGCGGCTGCTGTACCAGCCGGCCGCGGCGGGCGTGGAGATTCCAAGATGAACATGCGCGTGCCACCGATCGCCGCGGCCGCCATCGGCGCCACGCTGGCGCTGATGCTGACCGCCGGGTGCGCCGGCTTCCACAGCAACGAAGCGGTCACGCAGACCTACGTATTGAGGGAGTCCGCGCCGCATGCCAGCGCCGCGCCGGCCGATGCCGCGGTCGCGAGCGCGATCGCCGGCGCCGCGCCCACCGCGACGCTGCAGGTGCTGCGGCCGCTGGCAGCGCCGGGCCTCGACACCGACCAGATCGCGCTGCTGCGCGACACGCAGCGGCTCGATTATTACGCCGCCAGCCGCTGGCCGGCGCCGCTCCCCGACATGGTGCAGACGCTGGCGATCGACGCATTGCGTGCCGCCGGCCACTATCGCGCGGTGCAACCCGACGCGACCGCATTCATGGCCGACCAGGTGCTGCAGATCGAGATCCGCCACTGCGAGGTGGAATATTCGCCGGATGGCACGCCGACCGCGCACGTGCAATTGCTGGCGACGCTCGGCCAGCGCGCCGATCGTGCGCTGCTCGCGAGCGTCGAGGCCGAGAGCAGCAAGCCGGCCGCCGCGAACCGCATGCAGGCGGTGGTCGCGGCCTTCCAGGATGCGGTCGGCGAGGCGCTGAACCAGCTCGCCGCAAAGCTCGCGCCGTAGCGGCGCGCGCGGCGCGGCGCGCGCCCCGCGGCGCTAGCGCATCGTCACCAGTTCTTCGGCCGCCGTCGGATGGATCGCGACGGTGTCGTCGAAATCCTGCTTCGTCGCGCCCATGCGCACGGCGACGGCGAAGCCCTGCAGCAATTCGTCGGCGCCCGGACCGATCACGTGCAGGCCTACTATGCGTTCCTCAACGCCTGCGGTGACGAGCTTCATGAGCGTCTTCGGCCTGTGCGTCGTGATCGCGTGGTAGAGCGGCGTGAAGCGGCTCGAATACACCTTGACCGCGGGGCCATATTGCTTGCGCGCGGCAGCCTCGGTGAGCCCGAGCACGCCGATCGGCGGGTGGCTGAAGATCACGCTCGGGATATTGTCGTAGTCGAGCCGGCGTTCGGTCTGGCCGCCGAACAACCGGTCGGAAAGCCGCCGGCCCGCGGCGATCGCCACCGGCGTCAGCGGCGCGCGGCCGGTCACGTCGCCGATCGCATAGACGCCCGAGACATTCGTTTCCTGCAGCGCGTCGGTGCGCACGAAGCCGCTCGCATCGCGCATCACGCGCAGTTGCTCGAGCCCGAGATCGCCACCGCCGGCGCTGCGGCCGATGGCCCAGACCAGGCCATCGAAAGGCCCGAGCTGGCGGCCGTCGGCCAGCGTGAGGCGCAGCTGCCCGGCCGCGTCGCGCTCGAGCGCCTTCGACACCGCCTTCGTGACGATGTCGACGCCTTCATCGCGCATCGTGTCGCGCAGGTGATCGCCGAGGAACGGCTCGAAATGCCGCAGCAGCCCGTCGCCGCGCACGACGAGCGTGGTATGCGAGCCGAGCGCCGAGAAGATGCCGGCCAGCTCCACCGCGATGTAGCCGCTGCCGACGATCGCCACGCCG
Organism: Pseudomonadota bacterium; assembly: GCA_018241455.1. Taxonomy (GTDB): domain Bacteria; phylum Pseudomonadota; class Gammaproteobacteria; order Steroidobacterales; family Steroidobacteraceae; genus FEN-1191. The sequence continues at coordinate 1,893 of JAFEDW010000011.1, forward strand.
GCCGGCCGCGCCGCCAGCTCGAAGAAACCGTCGGAGGTGATGCCGTATTGGGCGCCCGGAATCTCCGGCACGATGGGGTGGCCGCCGGTGGCGATGACGATGTGCGGCGCACGGTATTCGCGTCCGCCGGCGATGACGCCCTGGGTCGCGCTCAGGCGTGCGCGTTCGCGCAGCAGCGTCACACCGCGCTTGTCGAGGTTGGCGGCGTAGATGCCGTTCAACCGCGCCACGTAGGCATCGCGCTTCGACTTGAGCTGCGCCCAGTCGTGGCCCGCGAGCGCCAGGTCGAAGCCGTAGTCGCGCGCATCGTGTGCCGCGTGCGCGAGCTGCGCCGCGTGCCACATGACCTTCTTCGGCACGCAGCCCACGTTGACGCAGGTGCCGCCGAGGCGGTGCGATTCGACGACCAGCGCGCGCGCGCCGTGCTCCGCGGCACGCTGCGCGCAGGCGAGTCCGCCGCTGCCGCCGCCGATGACGATCAGGTCGTAGTCCATGGCCATGGTGCGCTGTGCTTCCCCGCTGCCGGAAAATCAGGCAGTCTAACCGGATGGCTGCCACTGCCAATCCCTTGCTGGCCGACGCCGTGTTGCCGGACTTCGCCGCGATCCGCCCGGAACACATCGAGCCGGCCATCGCCGAGCTGCTCGGCCGCTGCCGCGCACGGCTCGCCGATATCGCGGCGCTCGCGCAACCGACCTTTGCCAGCGTCGTCGAGCCGCTGGAAGCGCTGCGCCACCGGCTGTCGCGCGCCTGGTCGCCGGTCAGCCACCTGAATGGCGTGATGAACACCGAAGCGCTGCGCGCCGCCTACAACGCCTGCCTGCCGCTGCTGACCGAGTATTACACCGACCTGTCGCAGAGCGAGCCGCTGTACCGCGCCTACCAGTATATCCGCGAGCACGAGGGCGCGAAGCTCGATGAGGTGCAGCGCGCGGTGCTGGAGCGGGCGCTGCGCGATTTCCGGCTCGCCGGCGTGGGCCTGGACCCGCCGCGCAAGGCGCGCTTCAAGTCGATCATGAGCGAGCTGGCGCAGTTGCAGGCGAAATTCGAGGAGCAGGTGCTGGATGCGACCAACGCCTGGTCGCACACCGTCACCGACCAGGCGCAGCTCGCGGGCCTCAATGCCGCGATCATCGAGCAGGCCGCGCGCCGCGCGCAGCAACAGGGCGTGACCGGCTGGGTGCTGGGGCTCGACCAGCCCACGTACGTCGCCGTGGTCACCGATGCCGCTTCGCCGGAACTGCGGCGGCGCTACTACGAGGCCTGGTGCACGCGCGCCTCCGACTGCGGCCCGTCGGCGGGAAAGTTCGACAACACCGCGGTGATCGAAGCCATACTGCGGCTGCGGCACGAGGCCGCGCGGCTGCTCGATTTTCCGTCCTACGCGGAATACGCGCTCGCCGATCGCATGGCGCACACGGTCGACGAGGTCACTTCGTTCCTGCGGCAGCTCGCCGTCGCTGCGCGCGCGAGCGCGCAGGCCGAGCTCGCCGAGCTCGAGGCCTTCGCGGGCCGGAAGCTCGATGCCTGGGATATCAGCTACTACTCAGAGCGCCTGCAGGAAAACCGCTTCAACGTGTCGCAGGAGGAACTGCGCGATTACCTGCCGCTGCCGCGCGTGCTCGGGAGCCTGTTCGAAGTGGCCGAGCGGCTCTACGGCGTGCGCCTGGCCGAGAAGCATGGCGTGCCGGTGTGGCATCCGGACGTGCGTTATTTCGAAGTGCAGACCGCTGCCGGTGTGCCGCTGGCGAGCTTCTACCTCGACGCCTACGCGCGCGCCGGCAAGCGCAGTGGCGCCTGGATGGACGATTGCGTCGGCCGCATGCAGCTGCACGGCGAGCTGACGCTGCCGGTCGCCTACCTGGTGTGCAACTCGCTCCCGCCGCAGGATGGGCGCCCCGCGCTGCTGACGCACGACGATGTCGTGACGCTGTTCCACGAGTTCGGCCACGGCCTGCACCACATGCTGACGCGCATCGGGTATCCGAGCATCGCCGGCATCAACGGCGTGGCCTGGGACGCGGTCGAGCTGCCGAGCCAGTTCATGGAGAACTACGCCTGGCTGCCCGAGGTGCTGGCACGCACCGGTGCGCATGCCACGAGCGGTGAGCCTATTCCTGAGGCGAAGTTGTCCGCGTTGATCGCGACGCGGAGTTTCCAGGCCGGGCTCCACACGCTGCGGCAGGTGGAATTCGCGCTGTTCGACATGCGCATCCACGCCGAGTACGACAGCGCGCGCGGCTCGCGCCTGTACGAGCTGCTGGCCGAAGTGCGCAGCGAGGTCGCGGTGACGCGCATCCCGGAGTGGAACCGCTATCCGCACAGCTTCTCGCACATCTTCGCGGGCGGCTATGCAGCCGGGTACTACAGCTACAAGTGGGCCGAGGTGCTGGCGGCCGACGCCTTTGCCGCGTTCCGCGGGCACGGCGCCTTCGATCGCGCGACCGCGGCGCGTTTCCTCGACAGCATCCTGGCGCGCGGCGGCAGCCGCGATGCGTTGACATCCTTCGTCGAATTCCGCGGCCGCAAGCCGGAGATCGAAGCGCTGCTCGAGCTGCACGGCATCGCGCGGCCCAAGGCCGCCTGAAGCCGCGGCCGCCATCGCAACCCGAGTGCGCGTCGCGACCTGGAACGTCAATTCACTGCGCGTGCGGCTGCCGCAGCTGCTCGAATGGCTCCCGGGCGCCGACGTCGACGTGCTGGCGTTGCAGGAAACCAAGCTCACCGACGACGCCTTCCCGGTCGAGGAGCTGCGTGCGGCCGGCTACCACAGCGTGTGCAGCGGACAGAAAACCTACAACGGCGTCGCGCTGCTGTCGCGGCGCGAAGCGGGCGACGTGGTGCGCGACATGCCGGGCTACGATGATCCGCAACGGCGCGTGCTGGCGGCAAGCATCGGCGGCGTGCGCCTCATCGACCTGTACGTGCCGAACGGCCAGAGCGTCGGCTCCGAGAAATTCTTCTACAAGCTCGGCTGGCTGCGCAGCTTGCGCGCCTGGCTGCGCGCCGAGCTGGCCGCGCATCCGCTGCTGCTGGTGCTCGGCGATTTCAACATCGCCCCCGAGGACCGCGACGTGCACGACCCCGCCGCCTGGGTCGGTTCGGTGCACGTGAGTCCGGAAGAACGCGAAGCGCTGCAGGACACGCTGGCGATCGGCTTCGTCGACCTGTTCCGGCAATTCGAGCAGCCGCCGCGCTCCTTCAGCTGGTGGGATTACCGCGCCGGCGCGTTCCGGCGCAACCACGGACTGCGCATCGACCTGCTGCTGGCGTCGCAGGCGCTGGCGGAGCGCTGCAGCGCCTGCACGATCGATGTCGAGCCGCGGCGGAGCGAACGGGCCTCCGATCACACCCCGGTCATCGCCACGTTTGACATATAGGACCCGCGGGCGCCGAGGCTCGCCGGAATCCTTGGGGTTACTGTGCGGCAGGTCGCTGGAACGGCGCTGGCCGCTGGCCTAAACTGCCCGTTCACATGGCACAAGCGGCAAACGAGCGCCTTCCCGCGCCGGGCACGAGCACCGGTTCGATCAATATCCGCCGCAGCGATTACGACATCACCAACACGGTGCGCGTCAGCTCGCCGCTGGCGGTGTTGCAGGCCATCGAGCAGCTGTTTGCATCCACCTGGCCCGGCGCTTCGAGCGCGCCGCTGCGGCACGCGTTCACGCAGTTCGACGACATGTTCTCGGGGCGCACACCGGGCTACGCCGGCGTCGACACGCTCTATCACGATCGCCAGCACACGCTCGACGTGACGCTGACGATGGCGCGCATCTGTTCCGGCTACGAGCGGCAGGTCGAACCGCTGTGGAAACTCGGCGCCGAGCGCGCGCTGGCCGGCGTCATCATGGCGTTGTTCCACGACGTCGGTTACCTGCGGCGCAGCACCGACACCGCGCAGCGCAATGGCGCGGAGTTCACGCGCACGCACGTGTCGCGCGGCATCGAGTTCCTGCAGGGCTACCTGCCGCAGATCGGGCTTGGGGCTTGGGCCGGCCCGGCGAGCCAGATCCTGCATTTCACCGGCTACGAGAAACCCTTCAGCGAGCTGGTGCTCGAGGATGCGCGCGACGTGCGGCTCGGCCACCTGCTCGGCACCTCCGACATGATCACGCAGATGGCGGATCGCTGTTACCTGGAGAAGTGCCGCGATCGGTTGTATCCGGAGTTCGTGCTGGCCGGCATGGCGCTGCCGTACACGAACGCCAGCGCCGAACAGGTGCGCTACGCCTCGGGGCTCGACCTGCTGCGGCAGACGCCGCAGTTCGCCAGCGAGACGCGCCGCCAGCGGCTCGACGGCGAATTCAACCGCGCGTACCGCTACCTCGAGATCCTGTTCGACGGCCGCAACCCGTACATGGAATCGATCGAGCGCAACCTGAAATTCCTCGAGCAGGTGCTGCGCAGCGAGAGCTGGCGCATGCTGCGGCGCAATCCGCCGCTGTACGCCGCGAGCCCCGACACGATCGCCGAGGTGCGCGGGCAGATGCTCGGCTACTTCAAGCGGGCCTGGTTGCGCGATTGACCACTGCCGCGGCCGCGAGCGCGGCCGCGGGCGCAGGCGCGACGGCCGCGATGTAGCGCGCGTGGTACTCCGCCAACCGTGATGCAACGGCCGCCCGGCCGTCGAGCGCTGCGTCAGCGAGCGCCGCGCGCAGCAGATCCACATCGAGCGCCGCCAGCGCCGGCGCCGACACCGGCGCGTAGCTCAGGTGCCAGGGTTCGGGCTGCACGCCGCCGCGGTCGCGGTCGTACGGCAGGAAGAATCCGTAGTCGTGCGCGTGCTGCGCGAGCCACTGCGACAAGCGCGCGTAGCGGCCGCCGGCGGCGTACTCGGCCGGCAGCAGCTCGACCGTCGCGCCGGGCGGCAAGGCGTTGCGATCGATGACATCGCAATCGCTCCCCCAGTGGTGCCGGCTCGCGCCCGGGAGCGCCGTCCACACCAGGATCGCCGCCACGCGCTGCGCCGGCTCGAGCGCGGCCGCAACCAGCGGGCGGCTGGTGGCGTCGAGCAACACGCGCGTCCCACGGAACTTGCCGTTCCAGATGGCGAGCTGGCGCTCGAAGTCGCGGAAGCCCGAGACCGGCTGCAGGTCGATGCCCGCCGTCGCCGCGGCCGCGCGCATGGCCCGCAGCGCCGTGGCCGCCTGCGGTTCCAGCTCGCAGCCGAACTCGGGCAGGGGTTCGACGTGCGTACGGGCACGGCCGGTCAGCTCGAGCGGCGACAAAACCGCGCCCGCAGGCCGTTTATTGGCGGATTGGGCGTCCATCGGGCATGATTCTAAGCTGCCTGACAGGGGATTCGCGTGCGCAGTCTGCAGCTTTCCAGCCGGCATCTGGCGGCCCTGGCCCTGGGGCTGGCCCTCTGCGGCTGGGTGGCCGTCGGCCTGCTCCGGCAGCACGTGCCGGTGACGCTGCTGTGGACCGCCGGGCTGCTGACGCTGGTGGGCGGTTCAGCGGTGGCCTATTGGTCGTGGAGCGAGCGCCAGCGCCTGCAACACGGGGTCGAGGAGCTGATCGGCGTGGCCGAGCGGCTCGGGCGGGGCGAGTTCTCGCAGCCGATCGAGGCCGGACTGACCGGGCACCTCGGCCGGCTGTTGCGCGCCTTCGAACGCACGCGCGTCGCGCTGAACGACACCACCTATAGCCGCGACTACCTGCACAGCGTGCTCAACGGCATGAGCGACAGCGTGTTCGTGGTCGCGCCCGACGGCGCGATCCGCATCGTCAACGACGCCGCGCAGCGCATGACCGGCTATTCGAGCGCCGAGCTCACCGGCATGCGCATCGGATCGTTGCTGGCCGCGACCGGCGAAGCCGGCGGCGATGCGTTGGCCGCGGCGCGCGACAGCGGCGAGACGGTACTGCGCACGCGCGCCGGGCAGACGATCCCGGTGTCGTTCGTCGCCTCGACCGTCGAGAGCGCGGACTCGCAGTTCGCCGGCGACATCTACGTGGCGCGCGACATCACCGAGCGCAAGCGCGCCGAGCGGCGCATCCGTTACCTGGCGCGCTACGATGCGCTGACCAAGATCCCGAACCGCATGCAGTTCCAGCACCTGCTGCAGCAGGTGATCGCGCGCGCGCGCCGCGTCGGCCAGGGCGTGGCGCTGCTGTACATCGACATGGATCGCTTCAAGGAAGTGAACGACACCTTCGGCCACGCTTCGGGCGACCGGGTGCTCGAGGTGCTGACCGAACGGCTGACCAGCGTGCTGAGCAGCGAGGCCGTGCTCGGGCGCCTGGCGGGCGATGAGTTCGCGCTATTCGTCGACGGACTGAGCGCGGACGCCGCCGTTGCCGGCGAGCAGGTCGGGCAGCTGGCGCGCACCGTGCTCGACGCCGCCGGCGCGGCCTTCCACATCAACCAGCAGGAAGTGTTCCTGACGGTGAGCATCGGCGTGGCTTTCTGCCCGCGCGATGCCGACAACGTCATCGACCTGATCCGCAACGCCGACGCCGCGATGTACTACTCGAAGCAGAACGGCGGCAATACCTTCGCGTTCTATTCGCAGGAGATGAACGCCGCGGCGGTCGAGCGGCTGATGCTCAAGAGCAAGCTGCGGCGCGCGGTCGAGCGCGACGAGTTCGTCGTGCACTACCAGCCGAAGATCGACCTGCGCGACGGGCGCATCGTCGGCGCCGAGGCGCTGCTGCGCTGGCGGCTGCCCGGGCACGGCGACATCCCACCCTCGCAGTTCATCCCGATGGCCGAGGAGAACAACCTGATCGGCGCGATCGGCGAGTGGGTGCTCGAGCGGGTGTGCCTGGACCTGAACCTGCTGCGCAAGGTGGTCGGCAATCCCGGGCGCATCGCGCTCAACCTGTCGCTGAAGCAGCTGCGCCACGCGGGTTTCCTGCTCAACTGCCGCTCGCTGTTCGAGCGCCACAACGTGCCGCCGCAGAGCCTGGAGCTCGAGATCACCGAGTCCACGCTGATGGCCGATCCGCGCCGCACGGTCGAGCTGCTGGCGCAGCTCGCCGGCATGGGCCTGCACCTGTCGATCGACGACTTCGGCACCGGCTATTCTTCATTGTCGGCGCTGCAGCAGTTCCCGATCGGCACGCTGAAGATCGACCAGTCGTTCGTGCGCGATCTTGCCGACGACCCGGCCGATGCTACACTCGTGCGGACGATCATCGACATGGGGCACGGCCTGGGGTTGCAGGTGGTGGCAGAGGGAGTCGAGCGCGCCAACCAGGTGTTGCCGTTGCGCATGTGGGGGTGCGACATTGCCCAGGGAAGGCTGTTCGGCGAAGCGGTGGTGGTCGAGGACCTGCTGCACCAATTGCAGGCCCAGCAGGCCACCGGCAAGCCGGCATTCGGCGCGCTCATTGCCGCGCAGCTCGGCCACGCGCTCAGCGCCTGATGGACGCCCGGCGCCTCGTGAACACGACGTGAGCGCGCGCCGGTAGATGCGTTACCGCGAAAATCGCGAGCAGACGGCCGAACTGCTGCGCATGGTGCTGCCGCTGATGTCGCGCCACGCCGCCGGCTTCCATCCGCTCAGTTTCGCCGTCTGGTACGAGTACGCGGCCGGCACCAACCAGCAGCTCAAAGCCGCCGTCGATGCGCGCGTCGCGGCAACGGTGCGCCTCACCGACGCCGACATCGAGGAACTGTTCGACAAGTACGTGGCGATGCGCGACATCGAGTCGTCGATGAAGGTGCGCGCGCGCATCCAGGAAGTGGTCGAGCAGGTCACCGAGACCACGCAGAAGGCCAGCATGGAAGTGGGCCGCTACAACGACGGGCTGAACGACTACCAGGAGCGGCTCAAGCGCAACGTCGACAAGGCGGCGATCACCGAGGTGGTGGTGGGGCTGCTCGGCGACACCGACCGCGTGCGCTCGCGCACCAGCGACCTGCAGCACAACCTCGAGGTCAATTCCCGCGAGGCGCGGCGGCTGCAGGGTGAACTCGAGATCGCGCAGGGCAAGGCGCAGGTCGATCCGCTGACCGGGCTGCTCAACATCCGCGGCCTCGAGCATCGGGTGCGCGACCACTATCCGTCCGGACTGCCGGCCGGGGCGCTGCTGCATTTTTGCATCGACGGCTTCGCCGGCGTCGGCGACAGCTCCGGCCACGTGCTGGCGGACCGCGTGCTCGCGGCGATCGCGCAGGTGATCAGCAACGGCGCCGGGACGGGCACGCTGCTGGCGCGCAGTGGCGGCGAGAACTACCTGCTGCTGCTGCCGGGCCGCAGCAGCGCCGAGGCGCTCGAGCAGGCCGAGCGCATCCGCCTGAGCGTGGAGCGCTGCCGCGTGCGCCGGCCCGACAGCGAGACCGGCGTCGCCACCGTGACCGTGTCGATCGGTGCCGTCATGCTCAACGGTGGCGAGGCGCTTGCGCCGAGCATGGAGCGCGCCGAGCAGGCCACGGCGCTGTCGAGCCAGGAAGGCGGCAACCGCATCACGGTCGGCGGCGCCTAGGGCGGCCGCCATTCGCGCTGCAGCAGGCCGTAGATGTTGACGCTGCACGGAACGCCGCGCGTCAGCCAGCGTTCGCGCAGCAGGCCCTCGTGCACGAACCCCAGCCGCGTCAGCACGCGTGCCGAGCGCGCGTTGCGCGGATCGACCTCGGCCTCGAGCCGGCGCAGCCCGAGTTCGCCGAAGGCGCAGTCGATCAGGCGCCGCAGCGCTTCGTCCATGTAGCCGCGGCCCCAGTGTTCGCGGCCGAGCACGTAGCCGAGCTCGGCGCGCGCGCTCGATTCCTCGTGGCGGAACAGCAGGCAGGTGCCGATGGCCCGCGCGCCGCGTTTTTCGATGATGACGAATTGCAGCGCGCCGCCCGCGGCCTGCAGCGCATTCATGCGGGCGAACCAGGCGCGCGCATCCTCGATGCCGCGCCAGCTCGCATAGGGCAGGTACTGCGTGACCGCGTCGTCGCCGTTCACGTCGATGAGCGAGGGCAGGTCGGCTTCAGTCACGGACCGGATCAGCAGGCGCGCCGATTCCAGGTTGTTCGCACTCTTGAGCGGCATGGCCACCCAAGGATAACCGACCCCGGCCGATCCCGTTGCGCCGGCCACGCTCCGGCCAGCGGCGGCAAGTGCGCGCTCAGGTCGCGGGCGGATCCTGCTGCGCGCCGGCTTGCTCCGTGCCCGCGTGGATGACGCGCAGGCCCGGCATGTCGAGATGCGCGCCGAGGCGCTGCAGGTCGTCGGGGCTGATCGAACCCACGATGTTGACGATCGTCAGCTCGCGCGGCTCGCTGGAAATCACCGCGAGGCCGGTGGTCTGGTCGTTTTCCGTCGCGACGTAGACATCGACATCGTCGCGGTCCTTGCTGCGCACCTGCGCCAGGCGGTTCCAGTTCGGCGCGCGCAGCTGCGCGCGCACCGCGTCGACATCCGCTTTCGAATAGACGAAGTCGCGGTCGAACTCAAAGCTGTGGATCGTGATGCTCTTGATGTTGGCGAGCAGGCGCCGGGTCGCGGCGCCGTCCGGATCGTTGCGGTCGGTGAAATGGCTGGCGAAGCGCAGCAACCAGGGTCCCACGGTGACGACCGTGCTTTCCGTCGCCTGCGATTCGAGCGCGCGGAAATCCGGCAGCGTCAGTCGGCCGCTTTCGGCCGCGCTCGCCGTGCCTTCCGCCAGCGCCAGTGTGGACACCAACAATGCCCCGACCACAATCCCGATGCGCTTGCTCATCGCCATGCTCCCTTTGGGGTTGGAAAACGCCGCCGCCATTCCATCTAGACGCGGCAGCGCGCAAAAGGATGCAGCCCGTCGGACCGGCGGCCGCGGCCGGCCCGCCAGGCGTTGCTCAATCCTTCGAAATCAACTACTTGCGGGAGGAGTGCGGCGCTCGATACCGGCCGCCTTGCGTCCGGCGCGCTCAAAGCGTGGCGCGGCGCCGACCGCCAGCCGCGCGGCGAGATCCACGCAGCGGTCGAGCAGCGCGCGGGCGCCGTCGTGCAGCTGCTGGCTGTGCTGCACGATCTCGACGTTGCGCTCCATGTCCTCGGCGGTCCAGCCGCGGCTGTGCGCGATGTACGGGAACTGCGGGAACTGGAGCCCGAGCTCGCCGAAGAACTGCAGCATCTGGCCGGCGACCGCCTGGATGTTGTCCTGGCCGCCGGTGATGATGAACCCGGCCACCTTGTCCTTGAGCATGACGCGGTTGCGCAGCGTGATCTGATTCTGCACCGTGTTGAGCCGCTCGGCCATCTTGAAGTACAGCGAACTCGCCACGCCCCAGCGGATCGGCGTCGCGACCAGGATCACGTCCGCCCAGAACACCAGGTTTTCGTACACCTCCTGCATGCCATCGTGCGGATGCTGCTGCGAGATGCTGCACGGCCACGTGCAGGCGTAGGCGCTCTTGGAGTAATAGCCTTCGCAGGCGCGGAAATTCAGCGCGCGCAACTTCGTCATGCGGAACTCGAGCGCATGCTTCGCGCCGGCATGTTCGAGCGCGGACTGCAGCAGCGCCTCGGAGGTCGAGTAGCGCGGGTGCGCATCGTCCATCATCGTCGTCGACAATCCCCACACGCGCAGCGGCCCCGGCGCGCGCTTCAGTTCGCGGTCGAGCGGATGCTTCTCGTGCGGCAGCCGGTTGCGCGTGCTGGAGGGCGTATCGCGCACCAGCAGCCGGCCGCCCTCGACCTTGCATTCATAGCGCGGCACGCGGTCGGCCTCGTAGCCGGGCTCGCCCTCGCCGGTGATGCGGTGGAATTTCCAGTGGTGCCACGGGCAGGTGACGTACTCGCCTTCGAGCGTGCCCAAGCCCAGCGGACCGCCGACGTGGTTGCAGGAGCCGTTGATGACGCCGAACTGGCCGTTCGCGTACGACAGCGCCGCGCGGGTCTTGCCGATCATGACCTGCTGCAGCGGCTGTTGCGCGAGCTGCCGCGCATCGCCGATGTCGTGCCACTGTTCTTCGCTCATGCGCGCTCCTTCATGCCGTGATCTCGATGCGGTTGCCGTCCGGATCGAGCACGACGCTCTCATAGTATCCGTCGCCGGTGCGCCGCGGGCCATCCAGCACCACATGGCCCGCCGCGCGCAGGCGCTGCGTCAGCGCATCGACGAGCTCCGGCGAGCCGAGCGACAGCGCGAAATGCGTCAGCCCCATGCGTTGCGCGCCCGGTGCGATCGCCACCGGCGTCAGCGTGGTCGTCGTCATCAGTTCGATGCGCGCGCCGTCGGCCAGCGTCAGGAAGCAGGATTCGAAGCCCTTGGCGGCATTGCGGTAGTGCGCGCCGGCAATCGCGCCGAAGTACGTGGCGTAGAACGCCTTGCAGCGCTCGAGGTCGGCGGTCCACAGGGCGATGTGTTCGATGCGCGCCATGTCAGCGTCTAGGCCAGCAACGTACGCCAGGCCGCGGTCTTGCGGGCGATCGGCGCGAAACCCGTGATCGCGGCCGTCGCGCTCAAGCGCTGCCGAGGTTGTCCGCGGCGAATCCCCAGTTGAGCGCCTTGCCGATCACTGCCGTGACGTAGTCCGCGCGCCGGTTCTGGTAGTCGAGGTAATAGGCGTGCTCCCACACGTCGATCGTCAGCAGCGGCCGCTGGCCCTTGCTGAGCGGCGAATCGGCATTGCCGGTCTTCACGACGGCGAGTCGGCCGCCGTCCTGTACCAGCCAGGCCCAGCCGCTGCCGAACTGCGCCGTGGCGGCCGTCAGCAGTTCCTTTCGGCAGGCATCGACGCTGCCGAACGAGGTCTCGAGCTTCTGCCGCAATGCGGCCGGCGGTTCGCCGCCGCCCTGTGGACGGAGGCTGCGCCAGTAGAAACTGTGGTTCCAGTGCTGCGCCGCGTTGTTGTACACCGCGCTCTTGTCGGCCACGCCGTAGGTCGCGGCGATGATCTTGTCGAGCGCCATGTCGGCGTACGGCGTGCCGGCGACCGCCTTGTTCAGGTTGTCGACGTAGGCGCGGTGATGCTTGCCGTGGTGAAAGCCGAGCGTGTTGGCCGAGATCACCGGGTCGAGCGCGTTGTCGCCGTACGGCAGCGGCGGCAGCGTGAACGGACCCGTCGGCGCAGCCGCGGGCGTGGCGGGCGCCGCAGTCGCGGCCGTCGCGCCCGCCGTGGCCGCGGCGGCGGCGGTCTGCAGCGCGGCGATGCCGGCGGTGGAAATCAGCAATTCGCGGCGCGTCAACTGGCGCGGCGTCTCGGTCGTGGTGCGCTTGTCCATGGATGGGCTCCGTGGCGATGGTATGGAACGATGCTACGCCCGTGCCGGGACGGCCGCAAAGTGCACGGCCGCGCGCGCCTCAGCCGCGGGCGGCGTACTGGCGCGGCGGTTGGTTGAGTTGATTGAGGTAGCTGCGCCGTTGCTCGGGGGCGAGCGCGGCCCAGTCGACTTTCTCGTTCCACGTCGTGCGCAGCACATCGTCGCTGACCGTCACCTCGCGGCCCGGGCGCACGCTGGCCTGCGATGCGAGCCGCGTCGTGCGTCCGTGGCGCAGCAGTTCCAGCACCGCGCGCGCGACGGTGGCGCTGCGCGGCAGCGCGCTGTGCTCGCAGCGCACGAAGTAATTATCGCTCCCGGCCAGTTGCGCGCTCGCGAGCGGCACCGTGCCGTCGCCCGCATCGCTCACCTGGTAGTGGAATGCGTCGTCGGCCCGATGCAGTCCCGTGACGGTGCGCTGCAGGGTGCCGCAGATCGCGATGCAACGCGGCTCGCCGCGCGGCAGCGACGCGGTGAACCGGCGCCCCGCATCGAGCAGGTTCGGCGCAGGCTGCGGGCCGGAGCGCGGCCACTGCGCGGCGTCGAACAGGTCCGTGCCGGCGGCGCCCGCCACAGACGGCAGCATCTGGTACAGGCTGGGAAAGGTGCTGAAGATCTGCGCGGCCAGGAAGTCGGCGTCATGCAGCCGATCGAGCGCGGCGAGCCGCCGCACCACCGGATAGGTGCCGCGGATCGCCTGCACCGCGCCGTACGATCCGCCATGCGGCGTGCCGAGCGTCACCAGCCGGCGCACGCGAGCGAGATCGGGCGCCAGCATCGCGCGGCGCGCGATCAGTCCGCCCATGCTGTGCGCGACGAGGAAAATGCCGGGTGCCGCATCCTGGCGCAGGCGCGAGGCGAGCGCCGCGGCCAGGTCCTCGAGGTTTCCGCGCCAGTCGTAGTCGTGCACGGTCACCGCGAAGCCGGCCGCGCGCAGGCGCAACTGCAGCGCGAGGTAGCTGAACGGAATCGCGCCCAGCGGCGACAGCGGCGCGGTGTCGGGCAGGCGCAATCTCGTCAGTGCGCCGCCGATGACATCCTGCGGATCGAGCCACAGCAGGTCGGTCGGCAGGCCCGCGGGCCGTACGGCGCCGAGCTGCGAACCCATGATGCCGGGCAGCAGGTAGACGGATTCGGCATGGCGGCGCGGCGTGGCGCGCGCGCGGCGGGCGAGCGCGGCGAGCAGCTCGTACTCGGCTGCGCCGAACACGGCCACCCATTCGCGGCGCGCCGTGCCCTGCGCCAGCAATTCGCAGGTCTCGGCATCGCTTCGCCACAGGCGATCGTAGACGGAGATGTCTGCGCCCGGCGCCGCGCTCATGAGCTGCGGCCAATGCCGGCGTGGCGCGCGAGCAGTTCGCACAACGCCGCGATGGCCGGCGCGCGCGCCGTGCTCGGGCGCCAGACCGCGCCGATGCGGCGCGTCGGCACCGGCCGCACGATATTCACCAGCCGCAGGCCGGCGGTGGAACTGTAGGCGCCGCGGCAGGCGAGCGCCGGCAGCAGCGTCACGCCGGCGCCGGCGGCGACCATCTGCCGCAGGGTCTCGAGGCTGGTGGCGCGGAAGTCCTGCTTCTCGTGCACGCGGCTGCGGGCACAAACGGCCAGCGCCTGGTCGCGCAGGCAATGCCCTTCATCGAGCAGCAGCAGCGGCTCATCGCCCAGGTCGGCAATCTGCACCTGCCGCCGCGCCGCCAGCCGGTGCTGCTGCGGCACCGCGAGCAGGAACGGTTCGTCGTACAGCGGGAGCGATTCGAAGCCCGGTTCCGGCGCGGGCAGCGCGATGACGCCGACGTCGAGTTCGCCGGCGCGCAGGCGTTGCAGGAGCGGCGCGGTCTGGTATTCGAACAGCAGCAACTCGAGCCGCGGCAGCGCCTTGCGCAGCCGCGCCATCACCTGCGGCAGCAGGTAGGGCCCGACCGTCGGCAACAGTCCGACGCGCAGGCTCCCGGCCAGCGGATCGCGCCAGTCGCGCGCCAGGCGGACGATCTCGTCGCTGGTGGCGACGATCTGCCGTGCGCGCGCCGCCACCGCGGCGCCCGCCTCGGTGAGCAGCGCATGTCGCGGCTGGCGCTCGATGAGCTGCACGCCGAGGTAGTCCTCCAGCTTGCGCAGCTGCGCCGACAAGGTCGGCTGGCTGACGAAGCAGGCCGCGGCCGCCTGCCCGAAGTGGCCGGTGTCGGCCAGTGCGGTCAGGTAGCGCAGGTCCTTGAGCTTCAGGTCGGCCATCCACCACCACTTGCCTTGTCTATCGCGATTATAGAATCAATCGATCGGCGCCGGACAAGGCGCCGCGGTCGCCGCCGGAACATTCGCGTATCGCCGCGGTCGGCGCTACGATTCGCCGGAAATCGCGGGAGCCGCCGTGCAGATATTGCTGGTCGAGGACGACGTCGAGGCCGCCGGGCACCTGTGCCAGGGACTGCGCGAGGCCGGCTACGAGGTCAAGCATTGCGCCGACGGCGCGGCCGGCCTGAACGAGGCGCGCGCCGCGCGCTACGACCTGCTGATCGTCGATCGCATGCTGCCGCTGCTCGATGGCCTGTCGATGGTCGGCGAGCTGCGCAAGAGCGGCGTGCTTGCGCCCGTATTGGTGCTCAGCGCACTAGGCACCGTCGACGATCGCGTCGAGGGCCTGCGCGCCGGCGGCGATGACTACCTGGTGAAGCCGTTCGCGTTCGCGGAACTGCTGGCGCGCGTCGAGGCGCTGATGCGGCGCGCCTCCGGTGACAACCGCCTGGTGAGTACGCTGCGCGTCGCGGACCTGGAGATGAACCTGCTGGCGCGGCGCGTGACGCGCGCCGGGCGCAACATCGACCTGACCGCGAAGGAATTCCAGCTGCTCGAGTTCCTGATGCGGCGCATCGGCCAGATCGTCACGCGCACGATGCTGCTCGAGTCGGTGTGGAACCTGCATTTCGACCCGCAGACCAACCTGATCGACGTGCACATGAGCCGCCTGCGCCAGGCGATCGATCGCGACTTCAGCCCGCAGCTGCTGCACACGATCCGCGGCTCCGGTTACTGCCTGAAGGACCCGGGAGCCACCGCTTGAAGCTACCGCGCATGTTCGCGTCGACGGCGCGGCTCGCACTCTGGTACATGTTCGGCGTTACGGTGGGCGTCAGCGTATTGCTCGGCAGCGCCTACCTGTTCACGCAGCGGACCATGGAGCGCAACGTCGACCTGGTCATCGAGACCGAGATCGAATCGCTGCGCGAGGAATACCGCGGTGGCGGGGTCAAGCGCCTGGTCAGCGTGCTCGACCATCGCGAGGACGATTGGGGCCGGCTCGGCGCGGCCTACCTGCTGGTGGACCGGCAGGGCGTCGCGCTGGCGGGCAACCTGACCGCCTGGCCGAAGACCTTCACTTCCAGCGGTCGGTGGATCGAATTCGAGATCACGTTCAACGAACAGGGAACCTCGGTCGATCATCCGGTGCGCGCCGCGGTGGTCACGCTCGATGGCAACCGGCTGCTGGTCGGCACGGATGTGTCCGAGCGGCTGCGGTTCGCGCTGCGGCTGCGCCAATTGACCTATTGGGGTGTCGGGCTGACCGGTGCGTTCATGGCGCTCAGTGCCTGGTGGTTCAGCCGGCGCGTCGCCGGGCGCGTGCGTGGCGTGGCGCAGGCCTGCGAGAGCATCATCTCCGGCGACCTGAGCCGGCGGCTGCCGATCGGCAGCACGGGCGATGAATTCGACCAGCTCGCCGGCACCGTCAACGGCATGCTCGATCGCATCGAACAACAGACCGCTGCCGTGCGCGTCACGTTCAACAGCGCCGCGCACGACCTGCGCGCGCCGCTGCAACGCGTGCGCGGGCGGCTGGAGAAGGCGCTCGCCGGCGCGCAGGCCGGCGATGTCACCGATGTCGCGGTGCACGCCGCGCTCGAGGACCTGGAGCGCGTGCAGCGCACGCTCGCGGTGCTGCTGCAGATCGCGCAGGCCGAGGCGGGCGGCGCGGGGCTGCCGCCCGAGCGCGTCGACCTGGCGCGCATGGCGCGCGAGCTCGGCGAGTTGTACGGACCGGAGGCGCAGTCGCGCCGGTTGTCGCTGCGCGTGGATGCCGATGTGGCCGCCAACGTCAGCGGCCACCAGCAGCTGTTGGCGCAGCTGCTGACCAACCTGCTGGAGAACAGCATCAAGTACGTGCCGGCCGGTGGCGCCGTCGAACTGGCGGTGCGGCAGCAGCGCGGCGAAGTGACCGTCAGCGTCACCGACAACGGTCCCGGCATTCCCGAGGCGTCGCAGTCGGCCATGCTGCTGCCATTTCGCCGCCTCGAGCGCGACGCCGCGGCGCTTCGCGTGGC
>JAFEDW010000120.1 GCA_018241455.1 Pseudomonadota bacterium
AGTGCAGTGCGATCGCGGTGCGCGTGTATTGCGTCGGGGCGGGCGTACGGGATTCCATGATCGTTTGGCCTCCGTGAGGCGGTTAGTATGCCTGCCGGGCGCTCGCTCCGGAACCGCCGCCGCGCCAGCGCCCGGCGCAACTGCTACACTTTCGCGCGGTTCGAGCCCCTGGGTAGCCATTCATCCATGTGGAGACGGTCGCCGCTTGAGTAAGTTCCTGGTCCTGGCGCTGATGTTCTACAGCGCAACCTCAGAAGCACGGCATGCTCCCGCCAAGGGCGCCGATCCGCAGATCCGCTCCAGCGCGGCGCTGGTGCTGGATGAAGCCAGCTCGACGGTGTTGCTGTCGCGACAGGCGGACGTGGCCACGCCGATCGCCTCGATTACCAAGCTGATGACCGCGCTGGTGGTACTCGATGCAAAACAGCCGCTCGATGAGATGCTGCGGATCACCGACGAGGATCGTGAGCACGGCCGCGGCGCCTACTCGCGCATCGCGATCGGCACCACCTTGAGCCGCGGCGACCTGCTGCACCTGGCGCTGATGTCATCCGAGAACCGCGCCGCGCACGCGCTCGGCCGGAATTATCCCGGCGGGTTGCCGGCCTTCGTCGCGGCGATGAATGCGAAGGCGCGCGTGCTCGGCATGCGCAATGCGCGGTTCGTCGATCCCACCGGACTGTCGAGCGGCAATGTCGCGAGCCCGGCCGACCTGTCGAAGCTGGTGATCGCGGCCTCGCACGAGCCGACGATCCAGCAGTATTCGACCGACGAACTGCACGCGGTGCGCGTCGGCCGCAAGATGCTCGAGTTCCGCAACACCGACCTGCTGGTGCGCAATCCGGCCTGGAACATCATCGTGCAGAAAACCGGCTATATCACCGAAGCCGGGAAATGCCTGGTCATGAAGACGCTGATCCGCGGGCGCGCCATCATCATCGTGCTGCTCGATTCCTTCGGCAAATACACGCGCGTCGCCGATGCGCAGCGCATCCGCCGGTGGCTCGAGGCACGGCCGGCGGATGCGGCGCTGCCGGGAGCGGCCTGAGGCCCTTTGGGACTTCAGCCGTTGCTGCCGGGCGGCTTGCGGGATATCACGAAGTAGAACAGCAGCTGCGCGATGCCGACGGCCACCGGAACCAGGCCCCACAGGTACGTGTTGCGGTCAGCGTTCTGGTAGAGCGCAAGAGTGATCGCACCGCCCACCAGCACCAGCATCAGACCGCGGCGCAGGTATTCGCTGGGACTGCGCCTGCCCCGGCCGTCCATGAAGAACTCGGGCGGCAGCGGGGGCACTTCCATGCCCTTTTCGATGGCCGCCAGCCGCTCCTTGTGATGCAGCGCGAACATCTCCTGTTTCTTGCGGTAATCGAGCACCAGGGCCAACATGCCGATGCCGATGCCCATGACAATGGCGATGATCGGAATGAGAATGCCCAGATTGACAGGATTCATGGCGATTTTCCTTTGGATGATCGGTTCGGACGCCCCTTGATACCCGGCCTCCCGCCAGTCGGTTTCAGGGCTTGAGACAGCACCGGCGGCCTGAAACCGGGTGCCCGCCAACCGGGTAGAAAGGCCACTGGGAGAGGCCCTTGCAGCAATCAGCCCTGTCCGAAGCCGGGCAACGTGACCTGGATATTGTCGAACTGCTGCAAGGCGGGCGCCACGAGGCCGCCTTCGAGCGGCTGGCGGAGCGCTATGAACGCAAGGTGTACCGGCTATGCTGCTCGATCATGCGCGATCCCGACCAGGCGGCCGATGCCACGCAGGAAAGCCTGCTGCGGGTCTGGAAGGCCCTGCCCGGCTACGACCAGCGCGCCTCGATATCGACCTGGATCTACACGATCACGCGCAACCGCTGCCTGACCGCACTCGAGCGCCGGCGCGAGCACGAATCGATGAGCGATCCGGAGATTGAACAGGCGGCCGAGGCGGCCGGCGCTGCGGCCAGCGTCGGCACCGGCTCGCATCCGGCGCAGGATCACTCAGGGCTGCTGCGCGAGCTGGTGGATGCGCTGCCCGTGCATTACCGGCGCGCCCTGACGCTGTTCTACTACGAAGAGCGTTCGGTCGGCGAAGTGGCCGCGATGCTGGGGCAGCCCGAGGGCACGATCAAGACGCACCTGCATCGCGCCCGCGCGCTGCTGCTGGAGCGGGTGCGTGCGCTCGGCTTGGGCGACGTGAAGCAATGGCTGGAGGAAGCGGTATGAACAGGCCATCAGATCCACAGGGCGACGGCGAGCTCGAACGCGCACTCGATGCAGCGCTGGCCCGCGCGCTCGTCGCGCCGGCATTGCCGGCCGGATTCCGCCAGCAGCTGCGGGCCGCGGTGGCACGCGCCGCCGGGGCCGGCGCCAGTCGCGCCCAGCTGCGGGCGGCGGTGGAACGCGAGCACGCCGAGCAACTCGCCGCGCTGCGCAGCGGCTACGTGCGACTGCGGCAGCGCACGCTCGGCACGCTGGTCGGTGCGGCCTTCGCCGCCGGCCTGCTGCTGAATTTCGCGCTGCCGTGGATCAGGGCGCACTACGGCGACAGCGGCGTGTTTGCGCTGCCGGCCATCGGCGCCGCGATCGGCGTGGGATTGAGCCTGCGCGCCTGGTGGCAGCGCAGCAGCCTGGCGCGTTTGTTGCCCTGAGTGTGAAAAGGCCCTTGCGCCGCGCCGCGGATCGGATCAACCGCTGGCGGGCAGTACGCGTGCCTCGAGATCGTAGGTGTCGGCGCCGGTGATCTCGACCTCGATGAATTCCCCCGGCCGCGTCGTGGCCGATGCCTTGATGCGCACGACGCCGTCGATCTCCGGAGCGTCGCCGCGCGTGCGCGCCATCGCGATGCCGTCCTCGACGCGATCGATGAGCACGCGCTCCCGACGGCCGACGCGCCGCCCGAGGCGTGCGGCACTGATCGCCGCGGCGCGCTCCATGAAGCGCGCGTAGCGCTCATCCTTGATTTCCCCGGGCACCGCGCCGTCGAGCGCATTGGCCGCGGCGCCTTCGACCGGCGAGTACTTGAAGCAGCCGACGCGATCGAGCTGCGCCTCGTCGAGCCACTGCAGCAGCAGCTCGAAATCGGCATTGCTTTCACCCGGGAACCCCACGATGAAGGTGCTGCGCAAGGTCAATTCAGGGCAGTCGCGCCGCCAGCCGTGGATGCGCGCGAGCGTGTTCTCGGCATGCGCGGGCCGGCGCATGCGCTTGAGCACCTGTGGGCTCGCGTGCTGGAACGGGATGTCGAGATAGGGCAGCACCTTGCCCTCGGCCATCAGCGGAATCACCGCATCGACGTGCGGATACGGGTACACGTAGTGCAGCCGCACCCAGGCGCCAAGTTCGCCGAGTTCGCGCGCCAGGTCGATGAAGCGCGTGTCGACACTGCGGCCGCGCCACTCGACCGCGCGGTAGCGCAGGTCGCTCCCGTAGGCGCTGGTGTCTTGTGAAATGACCAGCAGTTCGCGCACGCCGCCCCGCACCAGCAGCTCGGCTTCGCGCAGCACCTCGTCGAGCGGACGACTGTCGAGCAGGCCGCGCAACGAGGGAATGATGCAGAAGCTGCACTTGTTGTTGCAGCCCTCGGAGATCTTCAGGTACGCATAGTGGCGCGGCGTCAGGCGCAGGCCCTGCGGCGGCAGCAGGTCGATGTGCGGGTCGTGCGGCTGCGGCAGGTGCGTGTTGACCGCCGCGAGCACTGCCTCGGTGGCATGCGGGCCGGTGATCGCGAGCACCTTCGGATGCCGCTCGCGGATCTTGTCCGGGTGCATGCCCAGGCACCCGGTGACGACGACGCGGCCGTTCTCCTCGAGCGCCTCGCCGATCGCGCTCAACGACTCGTCGATCGCCGACTCGATGAAGCCGCAGGTGTTGACGACCACGAGGTCGGCGCCGCGGTATTCCGGCGCGATGGCATAGCCGCGCAGCCGCAGCTCGGTGATGATGCGCTCCGAATCGACCAGCGCCTTCGGACACCCGAGGCTTACGAAGCCCACGGCCGGCGCCGCGCCGCCGCGCGCCCTGCGCGCGCCGCTGCGGCCTGCCGTTGCGGTTGTCGAGGCTGGATTCATGGGAGATCGGGCCGGCGGGCGGCGCGTCCGGTACAATGGAAACCCCATCTTAACATCTGGAGACTGCCCGCGGCGCGTGGCCGATTCGCGGGCGGATGGCATGGCATTCGACGAGGCCTACTACCGGCGCTACTACCATGATCCGCGCACCGCGGTGACTTCGCGCGCGGAAATGCGCGACCGTGCCGGCATGATCGCCGCGACCGTGCGCTACATCGGCCTGCCGGTGGATCGCATCCTCGACGCCGGTTGCGGCGTCGGGCTGATGCGCGCGCCGCTCCGCCGGCTGCTGCCGCGCGCCCGGTACACCGGGCTCGAATCGAGCGAATACCTGTGCCGGCGCTACGGCTGGCAGCACGGCACGCTGCAGACGCTCGATGATCGCGCGCGCTACGAGCTGGTGATCTGCTACGACGTGCTGCAATACCTCGACACGCCGGCCGCGCGTGCAGCGATCGCCAAGCTGACCGCGGTCTGCCGCGGCGCGTTGTACTTCGGCGCGCTCACCAGCGGCGACTGGCGCAACAACTGCGACCAGTCGCGCACCGATCGCGTGCCGGGCATGCGATCGGCCGCGTGGTATCGGCGCGAACTCGCGCGCGGCTTCCGCCAGCTCGGCTGCGGCATGTGGCTGCGGCGCGGCGCGCCGGTCGTGCTGTGGGACCTGGACGGGCCGCTGCGATGATCAAGGCGCTGTTGCTGCTGTTCAAGTTCGCGAAGTTCGGGCCGCTGCTCAAGTCGGCCGGATTCATGCTGCTGTCGGTCGGCGCCTACGCGCTGTTCTTCGGCTGGCAGTACGCGGTCGGCTTCGTGCTGTTGCTGCTGGTGCACGAAATGGGTCACTACATCGCCGCGCGGCGGCTCGGCATGAACGTCGGGCTGCCGACCTTCATCCCGTTCATCGGTGCCTGGATCGAACTCAAGGACCAGCCGCTGACGGTCAGGCAGGAAGCCGAGATCGCCTTCGCCGGCCCGTTCGCCGGCACCGTGGCGGCGGCCGTCGTGCTGGCGCTGGCGCAGTGGCAGCAGAGCACCTTGCTGCTGGCGCTGGCCTACGCGGGATTCTTCATCAACCTGTTCAACCTCGTGCCGATCACGCCGTTCGACGGTGGACGCATCGTCGCGATCCTTTCGCCGAAGGTGTGGTTCGTCGGCGTGCCGTTGCTGGTCGGCGCGTTCATGCTCACGCCCAGCCCGATGTTCCTGATGATCCTGTTGCTGGTGGCGCCGACGATCTACGTGGCGCTGCGCGCCGCCTGGCGCGGCGAGGTGCCGGAGCACAATCCGCGTTACTACGAGGCGCCGCTCGAGGATCGCGTGCGCTACGGCGCCTACTACCTGATGCTGGTGGCATTCCTCGGCTACATGACTTTCCGCGTGCACCAGAACGTCGAGGCGCTGCGCAACCTGTGAATACCCGGCTGGTGGCCGCGTTCCGCGGTGAAGTGCAATGCCGGCGCGAAGCCGGAGCCGTGCGTTGGCGCCTCGCTGGCCAGGATCGCGACGGCGGGGGCGCACTCGAGCTCATGCTCAGCGGCCCTGCGGATGCGCCGATGCCGGCGCCGTGGCGTGATGCCGAGTTGCACGTGCGCGGCGAGCCCGATCATCCGGCGTGGGAATGGCGCAGTGGCGCACAGGTGCAGATGCTCGCGGCGCGGGCGGTGCAGGTGCACCGCGGAGCGGCGGCGGCGTTTGCGGAAGCGCTGCCGCGCGTCGTTGCGCCGTGGACGGTGCGCGCGGGTTGGGTGTTGCTGCTCGACGCCCTGCGCGTACCCGGCATGGTGCGGCTGCTGCAGCGCCTGCGCGGCGGGAGTGCCGCGCCATGAGCCGGCGCGTTCCGGTCACGGTGCTCACCGGGTTCCTCGGTTCAGGCAAGACCACGCTGCTCAACCGTATCCTCTCGGAGCAGCACGGCAAGCGCATCGCGGTCATCGAGAATGAATTCGGCGAAGTGGCGGTCGACCATGAGCTGGTGATCGGCGCGCAGGAAGAGATCTTCGAGACCGCCAACGGCTGCATCTGCTGCACGGTGCGCGGCGACCTGATCCGGGTGTTGAACCAGCTGCGCAAGCGGCGCGATCGCTTCGACTACGTGCTGATCGAGACCACGGGCCTTGCCGATCCGGGCCCGGTGGCGCAGACCTTCTTCGTCGACGAGGACCTGCGCGAGGAATACCAGCTCGATGCGATCGTCGCGCTGGTCGACGCGGCG
>JAFEDW010000121.1 GCA_018241455.1 Pseudomonadota bacterium
AAACGCCGTGTCGTCGACGCGTCGGCCTGGGTGAAGGGCGTAAACAGGCGCGCGATGGTCGGCGCATCCATTCCAATGCCGTTGTCCGACACTTGGAATCGCACGACCACACGCTCCGCGTTGCGTTCGGCGACCGTGGCACGAAGCCTCACGCGCGCGTGCGACACATGGCCGCGAGTGAACTTGATCGCGTTGCCGAGCAGGTTGACCAGTACCTGCCTGAGCCGGTTCGGGTCACCCAGCACTTCGACCGGAATGGCCGGATCAACGAACATGGACAGCTCGATCTCCGACTTCTGCGCAATCCGGTCAAGTATTGCGCACACCTGTTCGGCGACGTCCTCGACGCGCATGGGTATGCGCTCGACGTCCAACCGGCCCGCCTCGATCTTGGAATAATCGAGGATGTCGCCGATGATGCTCAGCAGCGATAGCCCCGACTCCCGAATGACCTCGACCATCTCGACCTGGTCGCCGCGCAGGCTGCTCTGCCGCAGCACATCGATCATGCCGATCACGCCGTTCATCGGCGTGCGGATTTCGTGACTCATCGCCGCCAGGAATTCCGACTTGGCTCGATTCGCCTGTTCGGCCTGGTCGCGCGCCAGTTCGAGTTCTGACGTGCGGGTCTTGACGATTCCTTCCAGTTCCGAGTTCAACTGGCGCAGTTGCTGTTCTGCGTGAACGCGGTCGGTGATGTCGGTGTGGGTCACGACAATGCACAGTTGTTCGTCGTGCTGGAATCGCTTGCCGCGGCACAGATATCTCCTGGACTCGCCTGTCGGCAGCTGCGCCGTGTATTCGGCGCTTCCGGCCGCCAACTGACCTTCGACCAGATCCCTGACCAGCTTGGCGGTCACCGCGCCGCCTTCCAGGCCGCGGCTTGCCGCCTGTTCGCACAACGCGAGGTAACTGCTGCCCTTCTGGAAGTCGTCCTCGGCCACGCCGATCTGGCTCGCAAATTCTCGCCACGCGCGATTGGCCTTTATGATGCCGCTGCGGCTGTCGAGCACGATGACGCGGTCAGGAAGAGCGGAAAGCACGGAGCGGAGGAAGTGCTCGGCCGCAGCCAGCGACAGCCGGTCTCGCTCGCGCTCGGTGACGTCCTGGGACGTGCCAACGACGCGCGCCGGCTGTCCGTCTTCGGATTGTTCGACGACAGCCCGTTCGTGCACCCATTTCTCGGCGCCGTTGGTCACAATCCGGAACGTAACGTCGTAGGTTCTGCCGTCCTGAACGACCGCCTGCCAGGAGCGTTGCAAATACCTGCGATCATCGGGATGCACGCAGGCGAGAAAATCCTCGGAGGTCACGTATGGGCGCGGTGCCAGGCCATAGATCGTGAAGGTCTGTGCGGAGCACGTGAATTGGCCGGTCGCCAAGTCGAACGCCCAACTGCCCAGTCGCGCAACCGCCTGGGCCTGCTCCAGCTGGGCGGCCGTCTCGCGCAAGGCCGCGTAGGCCGCTCGTCCCCGGGCCCTTTCCCGGCTTTCCTCCAGGGCCCGATGAATCGCCGGCAACAAACGGGCCGAACGCTGCTTGAGAATGTAGTCCGTGGCACCGGCATGCAGGCAGGCTATGGCCGTCTCCTCGCCGATATCCCCGGACACCATGATGACCGGCACATGTGGGTGGACGTGCAGCGCGAGGCGCAGGGCCGTGGCGCCGTCGTAACCTGGCATGTTGTAGTCGATCAGGATCAGGTCATAACTGTCCTTCGCCAGCGCCGCCAGGTACTGCTCTTTGTTTTCGACGTGCGCGACACTGAAATCGAGTCCACCAGCCGTGAGTTGACCTTGAATCAGCTCCGCGTCGCGCGTGCTGTCTTCGAGGTGCAGCAGGTGAAGTTTCTTTACGACTGGCATCGAATCGCGGCCGGTCCTAACTGCCGCTGCTGTTTGGGTGAGCCTCGCTGCCCGGTGGTGGCACATTAATGATGGCCCAGAATGCGCCCAGTTTCGTTACAGCCTGCATGAATTCCGTGAATTGAACCGGCTTGACCACGTACGCATTGGCGCCCAGCTGGTATGTGCGCAGCAGGTCCTGCTCCTCGCGCGACGAAGTCATCACGATCACTGGAATGACCTTGAGCGCCGGATCGCCCTTGACCTGGCGCAGCACCTCCATGCCGTCCACCTTGGGCATCTTCAGATCCAGCAGGATGATCGCGGGCTGGCCATTGCTGCGGCCGGCGAATTGCCCACGCCGATACAGGTAATCGAGCGCTTCGGCCCCATCGCTGACACTGATGACCTCGTTCGCGAGGTGATTCTCCGCCAATGCCTCGATCACCAGTTCCGTGTCGCGCGGGCTGTCTTCGACGAGCAAAATTCGCTTGAGTGAATGCATGATTTCCCCACCGGTTGCGCGTTCAGGTTGTTGTCGCGGGCCGCAAGGTAAAATAAATCGTGGCGCCCTGGTTTACTGCACCCTCGGCCCACACGCGCCCACCGTGCCGATTGATGACCTGCCGTACGATGGCCAGCCCGATCCCGGTGCCCTCGAAGTCCTTGCTGGGGTGCAGGCGCTGGAACACGCCGAACAGCTTGTGCACGTACTGCATGTCGAAGCCAGCGCCATTGTCGCGCACGAACAGGATGACGCGGCCGTGTTCCTCGCCAGCCGTGCCGATCTCGATCCGTGCCGGATCGCGCAAGCGGCTGTATTTGACCGCGTTGCCCAGCAGGTTCGCGAACACCTGCTGGAGTGCCGTCGGATCGGCGAGCACATGGGGCAACGACGCGACCACCCAGTCGATGTTCCGTCCGGCAATGGCCATTTCCAGCCCGCGCATCGTTGTCCGGATCAATTCATCGAGCGAGACCACGGTTTCCCGCATTTCCACCTGGCCCATGCGGGAATAGGCGAGCAGGTCGTCGATCAGGCTGCCCATCTCGACGCTGGCATCCGTAATCGTCTGCAGATGGCGCCGTGCCTTGTCGGACAGCTGGCTCGCGGCGGTTTCCCGCGTCAGCAGTTCGATGTATCCCTGCACATGCCGCAGCGGGGCCCGCAAATCATGGGATACCGAATAGGTGAAGGACTGCAGATCCTTGTTGGCGGCCTCGAGGTCCCGCTTGGCCTGCTGCAGCAGCGTCGTATTCCTGAACACCTCGGCTTCCATGTTGCGCAGGCGGGTGCGCAACTCCCCCGTATCGTCTTCGGGCCGCGATTCATGCCGCACGAATGCCGTGACATCCTCGACGCGGTGTATGAAGTACTCCAGCTGCCCGTCCGCGCCGAGGAGCGGTGAATTGACGGGGCTCCAGTAGCGCTCTTCGAAGCTGCCGTCGGGCCGCCGGATGTCGTACTTCTGGATGGCCATCGTGTCCGCCGCGCGCGTCTCGCGCACGCGTTCGAGCGAGGCGCGCAGGTTGGACGTGCCGGTGGCATCCTGATCGTCGGGATTGTCGGGGAACACCTCGAACAGGCCGCGTCCGACGATCTGGTCCCGATGCTGCATCGTGGCCTCGAGGTAGGCGTCGCTCGCCGTGACGATGACCAGTTCGGGCGTCAGGATCAGGTACAGGCCCGGGAGCGATTCGAACAGGCTCTGCAGCTGCGCACGGCTGCGGCGAAGATCGGCATCAGCACGCTTTTGCTCCGTCATGTCGCGCGCCGTGGCGTACAGCAATCCCTCGCTGATGGCGGGCTGGGTTCGCCAGGCCAGCCACTTGTAGGAGCCGTCCTTGCAGCGGTAGCGGTTTTCGAAGGAAATCACCGCTTCGCCATGATTGAGCTTTTCCACCTCGCGGAGCGTCGCGGCCCGGTCTTCGCTGTGCACGAAATCGAGGAAGGGGCGCGCCAGCAGTTCCTGCGTCGAGTAGCCGAGCAGCTCGTTGAATGCAGGATTGAGACGCTTGAAATAACCATCCAGGCCGGCGACACACAACAGATCGAGCGAGGCACTGAAGAAACGATCGACCGAGGATTCGGCCTTGTGGCGGAACCAGCTCTCGCGCAGTACCAGCAGGAAAAGCAGCGTCAGCAGGCCGGCGCTCGCCGCGCTGGTGATGACGATGAGCGGCGGAACGGTCTTCGCCTCGCGGTCCGCATCGGCGGTGCGCTGCGCACTGAGCACGTTGTTCCGCTCGCGCAGGTGCGCGACCAGCGATCGAATCTCATCCATGACGCGCTTGCCGGAGCCGTCGACGATCGCCTGCCGACCGGCATCGGAACCGAATCGCTCCCTCACCTCGACGAGGTGACGTGCACTGTCGAGCCGTTGCACGATCAGGCCATCAAGGGCCGACAAATCCGCCTGCAACTGCGCATCGACGGCGAGTCCGCGCAGCCTGGCCTGCGCGCTGGCGATTCGGCTCAATCCTGACACGTAGGGTTCCAGGTAGGCGCGGTCGCCAACCAGCGCGTAGCTACGGGCGCCGATCTCGATATCCTGCAAGACCGACAGCAATTCGCCCGCGCTTGAGTCGACCTCGTGGGCCTGAGTGACCCAGACGGCCGCCTCCCGCGCCCGGACAGCATGCTGCCATCCGAGCAGGGCCGAATAGGTGATCAACGCCAGCGCCAGCGCGAATCCGGCTACCAGCAGTCGTGCATGTGCGCCCTGGCGTTTGCCGCCCTGCAGAAGGTCGACCACGAGCGCATCCCTTGGGCGTACGCACAACAACGCCACCGCCAGCAGCAGGACCATTGCCGCAGTCGGCAGGGCCATCGTGACGTAGACGTCAGCATGCGAAACAGCCGGGCCCTCGATGATATGACCCAGAAATCCGGTGATGGCCAGGAATCCGGCCGCGAGTGCGCAGGCTTCCATCGTCCGCTGAGCCCTGCGGCCGGCACGATCGAGCACGTTCAGCGCCAGGCCGCACAGCAATAGGGCCAGCGCCGTGCCGATCCACGGACGGCCGGAACCTCCGCTCGCCGTGACCGCTCCGGATGAGGTAATCAGCAGGTCATCGATTCCCAGCTTGCGGCCGGTCGCATATTCAACGAGCGTCAGCAAGCCGATGAGCAACGGCAGCGCGGCGCACAGCGAACCGGCGAGGTTCCGACGCAGCGCCACCCCCCGCGAGAGCAATAGCAACGCCGCCGCCGCTCCAGCCAGTCCCAACGCCGTGTTCGGCAGGACCGCCGCCGAGTGCAGTGCCAGTGTTCTCAGCTTCGCATTGTCGAACAGCCAACCGCCGACGAGGATGACGGTGGCAACGGCCAGCACGAGGCCGGCCGCGATGCGCGAGGCGAACCGCAAACGTGCGTCAAGTTCGGGCTCTGCCGCGGTGGCGGCAATCTCCGATGCTACGGATTGCTGAACCTTGCTCATCGCAAGCGCTGCCTGAGGCAAGTAGTGGCCGGATCATAGACTACTCTGCGGGCTGCCGCTGTCTGTTGCCCCGGCGCACGACGCGAGCGATGCGGTCGTTTGTCTCTCAGGCGCCGGTGAGTGCTCGCGCGTCAACGTGCACTGGCCACGGATAGCGGCCCGGTACAGTGCCGGGCACCAGGTAGAATCGATATTGCAGCAGCAGCGGAATTGAAAGGCCGCGCCGGCCGCGCTGGACGATGGTGCCGCCATTGGCATCGAGCAAGGCTTCGGTGCCGCCGCTTCGCACGACGATGGCCGACACAACAGTGGTCGTGGGCCAAAAATCGAGCGCGAACCCATCGGCGCTCGTGCTGGTGATTTCGTACTCTGCCGCGACCGGCACCTCAACGAAACCGCGCTCAATGTCACTCGGCAAGATCACCAGGACTGGCGGTGCCGATCGCGCGACGATCGCAGTGCGTGGAAGCACCGTAGCGCCTACCGTGAAGTTCGCGCCCGGAAATGCCAGGGCATTCGACATGCCCAGTCCAGGAGCAAGACAGAACACCAAGGTGAAGGCCGCGGCGAGCCCTGCGCGCCGCCTGTTGGCACCCTCACGCGCGGGGTAACCCGGATCGCGATACCGATCCGTTTCTCCTAAATTCGCGTGCTTTTCGGTGTCCATGCGAGCTGCTCCGTGCATACCCTTTGCCTCAGTCGCCCCAGATTTCAGCTGTCTGTAGTATAATTGATCAGTATGATCGAATCGATCGAATTGAACGATTTAATCGAATGGATCACACACCTTGCAGGCGCCGATGCCATTGGCGTGTTTATGTTTAACAGGCCCGTTCCGCCGATCGGCCCATGACGCAGATCACCGAAGGTCAATCTTGAAAACGCGCACCAAGACGTTCTTCACTGCAGCCGAAGCCGCCGAACTGTTGATGGTCTCTCCGGTCACCATCAGGAAATGGGCCCAGAAGGGCGCGCT
>JAFEDW010000122.1 GCA_018241455.1 Pseudomonadota bacterium
CGTCTTCGCTTCCAGCAAGCGCACGATCTCGGCACTGGCGCCCGACTGCGAGGCCGCGATCACCAGCGTCTGTTCATCGCACAGCGCGAGGCCGTAGTGGACCAACTCCGACGCCTCGATCATGACCGGGGTCTGCCCCGCGGCGATCAGCGCCAGGTTCAACGGATGGAAGGTGTGGTACGAGGACCCCATGCCCGTCAGCACGACGCGCTTCCAGGCGCGCGCCGTGACGAACTGCTGCACCTCGCGCCAGCGTCCCGCCTCGGCCAACCAGGCCTGCGTGGCGCGCAGCGCCTGTGGCTGTGCCATCACGTCCTGGAAATACCGGCCTTCCCGCACCGGCAGCGGCGCCGCGCTCAACATGGCCGCATCTCGCCCGGGTAGCGGTGCCGCCAGACGGCCGCGGCGCCGATCAGCGGCGCCTCGCCACCCAACGCGGCCACGTCAATCGTCACCCGATTCGCGGGCACCTGCGTGCAGTGGCTGCGCACGATCGCGCGGATCGCCGGCATGAACAGGTCGGCGCTTTCCATGACACTGCCCGAGAGCACGATGGCATCCGGCGTATACAGCGAAATCAGGTTGGCGATGCCGATGCCGAGGTACCGCCCGGCACGCGCCACCTCGGCTTGCGCCAGCGCATCGCCGCGGCGCGCGCGCGCGCACAGCTCCGCCGCCGTCAGTGTCATGCGCTGCGGATCATCGGCGGGTAGCGCCGCGCGCGCATGCGCGGCGATCGCCGGGCCGCTGGCCAGCACTTCCCAGCAGCCGCGCGCGCCGCAGTAGCACTGCGGCCCGGAGTCGTCGATCACATGATGGCCGATCTCGGGGTGCGCACCGCCGACGCCGCGATACAGAGCGCCATTGAGCACGATGCCGCCGCCGATGCCGGTGCCGATCGTCACGCAGATCAGGTGGCGCCGCCCGCGGCCGGCGCCCCACTGCAGTTCGCCCAGCGCGGCGGCATCGGCGTCGTTTTCCATCGCCACATCGACGCCGAAGCGGTCGGCCAGCTTCGCAACCGGATTCGCGCCGTTCCAGCCGGGCAGGAATTCGACCTCACCGATCGTGCCGCTCAGCGGATCAACGGGACCGGTGCAGCCGATGCCAATGCCGCCCAACCGGATGCCGGCGCTGGCGCTCACCTGCCGCAACATCTCCTCGATGCGCGTCATCGCCGCGTCGAAGCCGTCGCCGGCCGAGGTGGGCGTGTCGGCGCGGCCGAGCACGCGGCCCGACGCATCGATCGCACCGACGGCGATCTTCGTGCCGCCGATATCCACCGCGCCCGTTGCCGACGTGCCCGTGGTCATTGCGGCGCCATCCGGAACTCGAGCACCGCGCCGCTGTGCGGCGGCAGCGTCACGCTCCACCCGCCGCGCTCCACCGCGACCGCAACCGAAGCGTCTTCGCCCAGCTGCCGCACGTCGCGCGCCGGCAGCGTGCTGTCGACATGCGTGCGCAGCGACGCAGGCGAGTGATTGGCAAGCACGAAGTAGCCGCGGTCCTTCGCGGTGAGCGCCGAGGCTTCGACCGAGGCCTGGTCGGTGCTCACCAGCGCCCGCACGCCGCTCCACTCGCGCAGCGCGCGATACAGGCGATAATTCAATTCGTTGCCTTCAAACGCCGCCGGCTGGCTGCCGAGCCAGGCTTCGAGCGGATAGGCCGACAGCAGCGTGCGGCCCTTGCCGTAGCGATGCGCGATGAGCGCCGGGCGATTGTCCTGATCGACCGCGATCACTTCGCCGTCGCTGACCTGCAGGCCCGTGCCCCAGTATTTCGCAGCCGACCCGGGCAGCGTGAAGTGGAACCGGTCACCGGCCTTCAGGCTCCCCAGCGGCTTGACGATCTTCAACGTGACTTCGCTGGCGATCACCGTGTCGGTCATGCGCGCACCGAACAGCAAACTCATCTCGGGGATCGCGCCATTGGCCGCGAGCGAGGCGTACAGCACGCCGCCGCCGTTCACATAGGCGCGCGCACGTTCCCAGAAGTCGGTGTGCAGGTGCACGAACACCGGATCGGTCGCCGTCAGCGGCGACGGCAGCAGCAGCAGCGGAAAGCGCTCCCAATCGCTCGCCTCGCGCGGCAGCGATGGCTTCAGGCCGGCGCGATGCGCGAGGATGAACGCCGACAGCGTCGAACTCATGACCCATTGGTTGCCGTCGTACGGCGTCGGCTCCTGGCCGTTCACCGCGCCGCCTTCGGCCACCGACACATACGGCGTCACTTCGGGTCCCTTGAGCCCGAAACGCGAGAAATCGCCGTGCGTGCGCGACCACTCCTCGGGAATGATGATCGCGGCATCGGCCGGCGGCACCGCGAGCCCATCCAAATCCATGTGCGCAACGATCTTCGAAAAAGCCTGGAACGCCAGGCCCTGCGGCCGCATCTGCCGGTCCCAGGTCGTGAGTCCGAATTGCGTTTCGTGCGGCGAGCGCAGGTACGGCACCTTGCGGTATTGCTCCGGCGCCGCATCGGTGTAGCACCACAGCAGGAAACCGTTCGCGCCCGCGCCGAGCGCCGAATACAGGCTCACCTGGTCGAAGGCGACGATGTTCTCGGGCGAGTACTGCGCGCTCGACGCGCCCATTTCCTGCACCATCACCGGCCGGCCGGCATCGCGGCTCAGCGTCGTTTCGAACGCGGCGCCGTAGGTGCTGCGCTCGGCCACCATCGGATCCGGGAACAGATCGGGCGTGTAGATCGTGTACGGATGCACGCTGAAGAAATCGACGTCGGCGGCGATGGTGTCGGGGCGGAACGGACCGTGCTCCATGTCCTGCGTGCTGACGCCGGCGACGATTGGATGCAGCTGGTCGTACTTGCGCAATCCGCCGCCGATCAGCCGCGTCCAGTTCACCGCCATCGCATCGGTCGTGCCGGGCGCGATCCAGAATGGCGGCTCGTCGGTCAGGTCCCAGGCGAGGATCGCGGTTTCATGCGCGTAGCGGCGGCCGAATTCCTGCGCCTGGTTGGTCTCGAGCCGCAGCATCTCGGGATCGGACTGCGGATTGCGGCCCATGCGCCACGGCACATCCCAATAGGCTTCGCCGACTTCGCCGCCGACGAACAGCGAGGGGTGCAGGTAGATGTGGTACTTGTGCGCCAGCGCCAGCAGCGCATCGAACTGCGCGAAGGCTTCCGGGTTGTAGTCGCCGGGGCGCGGCTCGAACCAGGCCCACATCAGGTCGAGCCGCACGGTGTTGAAGCCCATGCGCTGCATCTGTGCGAAATCGGCCTCGATGTCCTGCGGGTCCCATTGCAGCGGCCACTGCATGGCGGCCTTGGCGGGCACCCAGTGGGCGCCCACCACGAGGAAACGCCGGCCGTCGCGCATGAAATAGTTACCGTCGAGCCGCGCGGCCGGCAGTTTCGCGGCGGGGGCCGCAGCGGCCAGGGTGGGCGGCGCGGCGAGCACGAACTGCGGCCAGGCGCAGGCCGCGGCGATCAGCAGCCATCGCAAGCACCACGTCATTGCGGATTTCGCGCGCACGATCGCTTGAGCCCCCTCGTATTTCGCGGCCGCCGGCCGGGTGGCCACCGCGTTCTAGTTAGCATCATAGTATCATATGTACATTTGCTTTCCAGCGCTATACTTGCCAGCCTATGCGCAAGCGGGCTGCCGACAAAGCCGCGGGGACACTGCCGCTCGACCTGCACATCGAGACCGACAGCTACGTGCCCTACTACCAGCAGATCGTCGATCAGGTGCGCGCCCATATCAAGTCCGAGGCGCTGCGCGAGGGCGAGATCTTCCACTCCGAAGGCGAGATCGCCGCCGCGCTCGGCATCAGCAAGATGCCGGTGCGGCAGGCGTTCCTGAAATTGCGCGCCGAAGGACTGCTGGTCATCGCCAAAGGCAAGCGCCCGGTCATCGGTTCAAGCCAGGTGCCCTGGAATTTCCAGCAGCTGCGGGGTTTCAGCGAGGAGATGCGGCGGCGCGGGCTGGTGCCTTCGGCCAAGGTGCTGAGCCTCAAGCGCACCGCGGCCGATGCCGAAACCGCGCAGGCGCTGCGGCTCGATACCGGCGATGCGGTGTTCGCGCTGCGGCGGCTACGCTTCGTCAACAACGAGCCGGTGGCGCTGGTGACCAGCTTCCTGCCGGTGGCGCTGTTTCCCGACCTGGAAAAGCAGGATCTCGGCAAGTCATCGCTGTACGCGATCTTCGAGAAGATCTATCGGCGCAAGCTCAACTGGGCCGAGGAAGAAATCGGCGCCACCACCGCGACCGAGGAAGTCGCACGCGTGCTCGACACGGCCCCGGGCAAACCGCTGCTGTTCGTGCGCGAAACGACCTACGACATGCAGCGCAAGGCCATCGAGCACAGCCACTCGCTGCTGCGCGCCGACCGCTACAAGGCGACCGTGGTGTCGATCCGCAAGCGCTAGCGGTCGCGCTACGGCGCGGCGCTGCCGTAGCGCAGCGTCAGCTCGCGCGTGGACGAGGAATACAGGCCCTGCGGCACCGGCAACACGGCCACGCCGCCGGTGGCGGGCACGACCAGTATCACGCGCTGGTCGCCGCGCAGCTCGAGCTGCTGGAACGAGCCAGGCTGCACGGCGAACTCGAGCCGGATTGGCCAGCCGTGCCCCTGCACTGGATGCAGTGTCAGTTCGCCATTGCCGGCGAGGCGCTCGAGCGACACGCGCAAGGTGTTGCGGTCCCAGGCTTGCGCAAGCTCCGGCGCCGATGCGCCGGCGGCGGCATCGACCATCAGCTCGACCACCGGCGGTTCGGGCGCGGGTGGCGCGTGGTGCCAGGGCCAATGCGCGTGCCAGTTCGAAGGCTCGAGCTTGCGCACGTGGCTGCAGCCGGCCAGCAGCGCCGCGGCGCAGAGCGCGAGACTCGCGATCATCAGGCACGGCGTAGGGCGGCGGCGGGTCTCGGTCACTTCGGCTTCCTTGCAGGAGACGGTGGGCGGGATGAGCCGGCGCGACGGGTCGCGGCCGGTGCCCGGGTTTGCGTAACATACGCGAGCGCGGCGGAATTTATCAGCTGTCGTCGATTATCGACACGAGACGGACCCCCATGGAGACAGTGCAGGCAGGTGTGGCTCGACCGCAGTGGGCGACGCTCGATGTCGGCGCCGCCCGTTGCCGCATCGACCTCGCCCATCCACACGACCTGTCGATCGGATTCAATTTCGATGGCGCCGATCCGCGCTGGTTCGACTCGCCGCGGCCGCACAGCGAACCACTGGCGAGCGGCGCCTTCGTCGGGCTGGTACGCAATGGCGGCAGCTGCAACTGCAGCACGCTGTCGCTCACGCCGCATTGCGACGGCACGCACACCGAAAGCGCCGGGCACATCACGCGCGAGCGCTTCGACGTGCGACAGGTGGCGCCGACGCGCCTGCTGCCAGCGCTGTTGCTCAGCGTGACGCCAGCCGTTGCCGGCCACGGCAGCGAGAGCAGCCGCCCGCCGCCGCTCGCCGGCGATCTGCTGATCACGCGCACCGGCCTGGAGCGCGCCTGGCCGACGACCTTGCCATTTGCACCGGAGGCGGTCGTCGTGCGCACGCTGCCGAATCCACCGTCCAAGCGGCAGCGCGACTATCGCGCCGAACCGGCTCCCTTCCTCACGCTGCCGGCGGCCCAATTGCTGGTCGAACGCGGCATCGAACACCTGGTGCTCGACGTTCCGTCGGCGGACCGCGCCGCCGACGGCGGATTGATGACCGCCCACCGCGAATTCTTCGGGCTGCCGGCCGGCGAATCGGCGCGCGCGGCGCTGCGGCGTCCGCAGTGCACGATCACCGAGCTCGCCTACGTCGGCGACGAGATTGCCGACGGCGCGTACCTGCTGGGCCTGCAGTTTCCTTCGCTCGCCGGCGATGCGCTGCCCTCGCGCCCGCTGCTGTACCCGGTGCAGCGCGCGTGAACCGTGCCGCTACCGCGGCGCCGACGCGCGAGGCGGCGCTGGCGCTCGACCGGGCCGACGCGCTGCAATCGTTGCGCACGCGGTTCGCTCTGCCGCGCAATGCCGCGGGCCAGGAACTCACCTACCTGTGCGGCCATTCGCTCGGCCTCGCGCCGCTCGCGGCGCGCGCCCGCGTGCTCGAGGAAATCGAGGATTGGGAGCGCCTCGGCGTGCACGGGCACGAGCATGGCCGCCGCGCCTGGATCGGCTACGCCGAGCGCCTCGTGCCGCCGCTCGCGCAACTGGCAGGCGCCGGGAGCGGCGAAGTCGTGGC
>JAFEDW010000123.1 GCA_018241455.1 Pseudomonadota bacterium
CGGCGCGCTCACCACGTTCAGCATCGCCAACGATGTCGCGAAGTACTTCGCGATCATTCCGGCCGCGTTTGCCGTGACCTATCCGCAGCTCGGCGCGCTCAACATCATGCGGCTGTCGACGCCGGATTCAGCGATCCTGTCGGCGGTGATCTTCAACGCGCTGATCATCGTGCTGCTGATTCCGCTCGCCATCAAGGGCGTGAAGTACCGGCCGCTGGGCGCGGGGCCGCTGCTGCGCCGAAACCTGCTGATCTACGGGCTCGGCGGCATCATCGTGCCGTTTCCCGGCATCAAGCTGATCGACATGGCGCTGTCGGCCGCCGGTTGGGCCTGATCGGGCGTTCCTCGAGGAGCTGCGAGCATGACTGCCAAGAACCTGCGCCCGGCCATCACGCTGCTGTTGCTGATGACGGCACTGTGCGGCCTGGTCTATCCGCTGGCCATCACGGGCATCGCCGGCCTGGCGTTTCCGGCGCAGGCTGCGGGGAGCCTCGTCTACAGCGGCGGCAAGCCGATCGGCTCGCGGCTCGTCGGGCAGGATTTTGCCGAGCCGAAGTTTTTCTGGGGGCGGCCGTCGGCGACGACGCCACGACCGTACAATGCGACCGGCTCGACCGGATCCAATTTCGGTCCGCTCAATCCCGCGCTGATGGACCGGATCAAGGACAGCGTCAGGAATCTTGAACATGCCGACCCGGGCAACCGCGAGCCGGTTCCGGTTGACCTGGTGACCAGTTCCGCCAGCGGACTGGATCCCGACATCAGCCTGGCCGCGGCGCTGTACCAGGTACCACGCATCGCGCGCGTTCGCGGCCTGCCGGTCGGCGACGTGCAGCGGCTGGTCAGCGTGCACGCCCGCGGCCGTACGCTGGGATTCCTTGGCGAGCCGCGCGTCAATGTGCTCGAATTGAACCTGGCGCTGGACGGACGACACTGATTCCGGCGATACCACGGGCAACAGATGGCTGATACCGAGCGTCGCGATCCTGACGAGTTGCTGGCGGCGGTCAAGCGTGAAGCAGTGCTCGCCCGGCGCGGGCGGCTGAAGATCTTCTTCGGTGCGTCGGCCGGTGTCGGCAAGACCTACTCGATGCTGGAAGCAGCCCGCGCCGCGCGCGCCGACGGTGTCGACGTGGTCGTCGGCTACGTCGAGCCGCACGGCCGCGCCGCCACGGAAGGCTTGCTCGAGGGTTTGGAGCGATTGCCGAACCTGCAGGTGCGCTACCGCGGCATCTCGCGGCCGGAATTCGATCTCGATGCGGCGCTCCAGCGGCGCCCATCGGTGCTGGTGGTCGACGAACTGGCGCATTCGAATATCCTCGACGGTGAACCGCGGCCGCGCCACGCCAAGCGCTGGCAGGACATCGAGGAACTGCTCGAAGCGGGCATCAGCGTGTGGAGCACGGTCAACGTGCAGCACCTGGAGAGCCTCAATGACCTGGTCGCCGGCATCACCGGGGTGCGCCAGCAGGAGACGATCCCCGATCGCATCTTCGACGAGGCCGACGAAGTAGAACTGATCGACCTGCCGCCGGACGAGCTGCTGCAGCGGCTGCACAGCGGACGCGTCTACATGCCTGAGCAGGTCGCCACCGCCGTCGAGAAATTCTTCCGCAAGCCGAACCTGATCGCGCTGCGCGAGCTGGCGCTGCGGCGCACTGCGGATCGCGTGGACGCGGCGGCACGTGCGTATCCGGCCGATCGCACCTCGCGCCCGTCGCTGGCGCGCGATCGCTTCCTGATCGCGGTTGCGCCCGATGAGCAGGCGGAACGGCTGGTGCGGCTCGGCAAGCGTTTCGCCGCTGCGCTGGATGCGGAATGGATGGTCGTCTCGGTCGAGACGCCACGCATGCTGCGGCTGGGCGATGCCGCGCGCAACCGCCGCATCGAGATCCTGCGGTTGGCCGAGAGCCTCGGCGCGCAGACCGTCACGCTCGACGGGCCGTCGGCCGCGATGACGCTGATCGAATACGCGCGCACGCGCGGCGTGACGCGCATCGTCGTCGGGGCGCCGCGCCGCCAGGGCTGGTGGCGGCTGCTGCGCCGGTCCACGAGCATGGAGCTGGTGCGTCGAGGTGCGGAATACGACGTGTCGGTCATCGCGCGCCAGGAACCGATCGCGAGTCCCCCGCGGCAGGACCGCGTGAAGTCGCGCGAGATCCGCTGGAGCCGTTACTGGGCCGCGCTGGCGATCTCCGGCGTCTGCACCGCCGTGGCAGCGCTGATGTTCCCGCATTTCGAGCTGACCAACATCGTCATGGTGTACCTGCTCGGCGCGACCGTCGCGGCGCTGCGGCTCGGCCGCGGCCCCGCCAGCATCAGTGCGATCGCCAATGTCGCGGCCTTCGACTTCTTCTTCGTCAATCCGCGCTTCACGATGGCGGTCTCCGACGCGCAGTACCTGGTGACGTTCGCGGTGATGCTGATGGTTGCGCTGACGATTGCGACGCTGGTGGCGAACGTGCGCGCGCAGACCCGCGTCGCTGGCGCGCGCGAGCGCCGCACGGCACTGCTGTACGCAATGAGCCGCGAGCTGGCGGCGACGCGCACGCTGGAGCGGCTCGCGCAGGTCGCCGTGCGGCACGTCGCTGAATCCTTCTCCAGCGATGCGGCGGTGCTGCTGCCCGATGCCGGGGGTCAGCTGCACGATGCATTGGGGATGCCGACCGATGCCGCGGCATTCCAGCCGGACCTGTCGGTCGCGCGCTGGGTGCACGATCACGGCCGGCCGGCCGGATTGGGTACCGACACCTTGCCGGCGGCGCCTGCGCAGTACCTGCCGTTGGCCGGCACGGACCGCACGCTCGGCGTGCTGGCCGTCAGGCCGATACAGCGCCGCCGCATCCTGTTGCCGGAACAGCAGCACCTGCTGGAAACCTTCGCTGGCCAGGTGGCGCTGGCCATCGAACGCGCGCGACTCGCGGACGAAGCCGAGCGCGCGCGGGTCGCGGCCGAAACCGAGAACCTGCGCAACACGCTGCTCGGATCCATCTCGCACGACCTGCGCACGCCGCTGGCCGTGATCGCCGGGGCGAGCAGCGCGCTCAGCGATCCCGCGATCGAGCTCGATGCCGCGACGCGCGCACGGCTCGCCGGCTCGATCGAGGTCAAGGCGCGCGAGATGTCGGAACTGATCTCGAATGTGCTGGACCTGATGCGCTTCGAGACCGGCGAGGTCAGGCTGCGCCGCGACTGGGAAACCATCGATGACCTGGTCGGCATGGCGCTGGGCCGGGTGGGCGAGGCGCTGCGCAGCCACCACGTCGCCGTCAATCTTCCGCCCGACCTGCCGGCGGTCTACGTCGACGCGCCGCTGATCACGCAGGTGCTGTGCAACCTGCTCGAGAACGGCGCGAAGCACACGCCTGCTGGCACGCACCTGACAGTGACCGCCGAGCCTGGCCCTGAGGGCGTACGCGTCTGTATCGATGATGACGGGCCGGGCTTGCCGGCCGGCGATGCCGCGCGATTGTTCGACAAGTTCCAGCGCGGCCAGGATGAGGGCAATACCGGCGGCGCCGGCCTCGGGCTGGCCATCTGCCGGGCGATCGTGCGCGCTCATGGAGGCGACGTGACGGCGGAGAACCGGCCCGCGGGCGGGGCGCGGTTCGCGTTCACGCTGGATACGACCGGGCCGCCCTCATGACCCGCGCCATGTTCATGATCCTCGTCGTCGAAGACGACGAAGTGCTGGGCGGCGTGCTGGCCACGTTGCTCGAGGCGAGCGGCTATCGGTGCGAGCGCGCCGCGACCGGCGAGCGCGCGATCATCGAGGCCCGCAGCCATCGTCCCGACCTGGTACTGGTGGATCTGGGGCTCCCGGACCGCGACGGCACGCAGGTCATTCGCGCCATTCGCGCGTTCTCGCCGGTGCCGATCGTCGTGCTGTCGGCGCGCACGCTGGAAGCGGAGAAGATCCGCGCGCTGGATGCCGGCGCCGACGACTACGTGATGAAGCCTTTCAGTTCACCCGAGCTGCTCGCGCGCGTGCGCGCCGCATTGCGCCGGAACGTACGGAGCGATGGGGCGCTGCCAGTGCTGCAACTGGGTACGGTCAGCATCGACCTGGCGAAGCGCACCGCGACAGGTGCCGACGGCCCGCTGCACCTGACGCCGCTCGAGTACCGCGTGCTCGAATGCCTGGCGCGCAATGTCGGCATGATCGTCACGCAGAAGGACCTGATCACGCAGGCCTGGGGGCCTGAGCGCGCCGCCGACTCGCGCGGGCTGCGTTCCTACATCAAGATGCTGCGGCAGAAGCTGGAGCCCGATCCCGGCCGGCCGCGCTACCTGGTCACCGAGGCCGGCGTCGGCTATCGGCTGTGCGTATAGTCGTTGCATGCATGGAGCCTCGGCAATCGACACGGCGCTGGTCGCCGCCGGTGGCCAGCCAATGGGTGACCTGACCAACGCGCTGGTGTTGCAGGCCGCTGGTCCGACGCACCTGGCGGCACGCGCCACTATTTCCGCGCGGCGGCGAGCCGCAAGCGAGCATCGGACGCGGGCCGGACTCCGGTTCCGCCCGCGCGCTTGGGCACGTACTTCAGAAGGGATCGAGTCTGTCGACGGCGCGCGCCGTCGCATCCTCGTCACCTTGATCCTTGGCTTCGCCCGGCGGAATTTCGGCCGCCTTGGCGATGCGAATGGACACCAGCCCGTTGGGATAGAGAATGACCTGGTTGTCGCCGGAGCCGAACATCGTCGGCAGGAACAGCAGCGCCTTGCTGCGGCTGCCGACGTAGGGCATGAAATGAAGTCCCATGCGGTACAGCTGTGTGCGCGCGGTCCAGCCGGTCGCCGGTGCGGGAGAACCATCGCCGGCCTTGTCGAGTGCGCCGCGCGCAGCGAGCAGGTCCCCGGTCAGGCCGCGATGCAGGAGCTGCACGCCCGCATGCTCGCCGCGATGCTGGTAGAGCAGCGCGATCTTCGCCAGGTCATCGAGCGTCGGGTAATACCCGGCGTTGCACCAGACGAGTCCCGGCCGGCCATCGGGCTCGCGCGTGCGCACGGCCGGTGCCTGCATGATGCCGATCGGCCGCAGCACCTCGGTCGTGACGAAGTCCCACAGGTCGGCGGAGGGCCCGCGCACTGATTTCAGGTAGGCATCGAGCGCCGCGCCGAGCAGGAAATAATCCTGGTCCCTGTAGCGAAAGATGGTGCCGGGTGCCCACGGGTACGGTTTCCAGTCCGCGATGCGCGCGAGCTTTTCCGCAAGCGAAGGCGCCGTGTACCAGCCGTCGTAGTCGCCGCCCAAGTAACCGTCGAACCCGTCGTTCGGGTGCGTGTTGAACGTGCCCGTGCCGCCGAAGCCGCTCGCCATGTTGGCAAGGTCGATGAGCCGCACGCGCTGGAATTTCTCCGGCAGGCCCTTGACCAGGTCGCCGACGTACAGATCGAGCAGCTGCGGGCCGTACAGTTGCGCGAGCCGCAGCATCGCCAGCGGCGCCGCGACGCTCTTCATGATCGAGCGGACGCCAAAACGCATTTGCAGCGGATAGGGAAACGGGCCGTAGGGCGTTGGCACCGGCTGGTAATAGAGCACGCCGTCACGCACCAGTGCGGCCGTCACCTGCCACTTCGGCAACAGCGGTCCGCCGAATCCCGCCAGCGTTCCCGGCGGCAGGTCGCGTTCCAGCTCCTGCCACGGCCGCGTCGGCAGGCGCTGCGCCAGTTCAGCCGCGAAGGCCTGGCGCTGCGTGTCCGGCGAACCGGATCCATCCGGCGCCACCCGTGCCGCCGTACTGCCCCAGGCGATGAAATGCTGGTGCAGCAGGTATGGCGCCGTCTGCTGCACGAACTGGAAGCGCACCCGGCTCACGCGCGTGCCCCGATACATGAACGTGGCGATGCCCTGGTGCGCGTGATTCTCGGTGTCGTTGACCAGCATGAGCACGAGCGCCCCGCGCGACCAACCGCCGTCGGCCGCTTCGCGCCATACCTTGCCCGGCTCGGGGATGACGCTCCAGTAGCTCGTCGGACGCGCCGCGCCGCGCTCCACCAGCATGCGCCCGCGCTCGGCGGGGACCAAGGCATCGCCATACGTAAACAACGACAGCCTGATGGATGGGAAGATGCGCGCGTCGCGACCGAGGATCACGGGATGCGTCATTTCCGGCCGTGACTGCAGCAGGCTGCGATCGAGCGTCAACACCACGTGCAGCGGCGCCGCGGGCAGTGCGTCGGGCCCGGGCGCGAAT
>JAFEDW010000124.1 GCA_018241455.1 Pseudomonadota bacterium
AGCGACAGCCGGTCGAGCGCCTTGAAGCCGAACACCGTGGTCGCCACCACGACGAAGCTGCAGCCGACCGTGTAGAAGCCCATCGGCATGCCGGAGCCGGGGAAGTAGTTATGCACGGTCAGGTAGCAGGTGCGTCCGAACAGTTCCGCGGTGACCGCATACCAGCCGATCAGCACCAGCGCGAGCACCGCGTTGACCACGCGGCTGCCGCGATCGCCGAATACCTGCTGCACGATCATGTAAGTGGAAAGGCGCGTGCGCGCGCCGACCACCGCGGCGGGAATCGACATCGTCGCCAGGATCACGCTGCCGACCACGGCCGCGATGACACCGCGCCGCCAGCCAAGTTCGGCCGCGATCTCGGAGCCCATGTAGAGCCCGGTGAGCGTGAAGGCGATGCCGACGCAGACGATCGCGACGCGATAGCCGGCGACGGATTCCTCGAGCGGCACCGGTTGCGCGGTGTGCGCCGGCGCGACCCGCTCGATGTGGCGCAGCAGACGCGCAAACGGGCTCATGTGGGCTGCGGGCGCGAGCGCGCGCGGCGTGCATTCCACAGCAACAGCCCGTACACCGCGGTCAGCAGCAGGCCGAGACCCAGGAACATCGCGATGAGGCGCATCGCGAGGCCGCCGAACTGCCCGGTGTGGAACGGATAGATCACCTCGGCCGTGTGGTCCACGAGCGGCAGCGCGTCGCTGCGCAGGATATCGATCGCGCCGCCGCGGACCGCGACATGGACGCGCGTCGTGCCCCAGAAGCGCCGCGTTTCATCCGGCGCGCGCACCCACACGGTGTAGGCGGCATCGGTGGCGCCGGGCAACACCAGCGCCGACAGGCGGCTGCCGGGAATGCGCGCCAGCGCGAGCTCGATCGCGCGCGCCGGCGTGATGTCCGCGGCCGGGGAAGCACCCGCGGGCACCGACGCAGGCGCGTCGGCCGAAGTGTTGGCCATGGCGGCCGGGGCGGCGGCGACAGGCCCGGGCCGGATCGACTCCCAGCCTTCGGTCACCGCGAGCAGCGCGCCGGTCGTGGCCAGCGCGAGCGCGGGAATCGCGAACCAGGCGCCGAACATGCGATGGGTCTGGAAGCGGCGCGCCGGCAGCGCCTTCACCGGTTGCCACAACAGCACCTGGCGCAGGCGCGCGCGGCCACGCAGCGCGAGCTGCACGCCGAGCGCGAGGCTCAGCACCAGGAACACGCCCGAGACCGCGACCAGCATCTGGCCGGCGGTGCCGATCAGTATCGTCTTGTGCAGGTCGGAGACGGTCCGCATCAGGCCCTCGTGCGTCCATCGGGCATCGGTGCGCTCGTCGTACAGCGTCCCGCCGGCGGAGTCGATGCGCCGCATCCGGAACTGGCCGACGCGGTTGCTGTAGAACACCTTCGCCTGGCTCGCCACCGTGCCCGCCGACCACATCGAGGCCACGGTCGCGCCCTCGGCCCGCAGCGCCTCGAGGCTGCGCTCCAGCACCTGCGCGCGCGGCGGCGCATCGACGTCGCGATACTGCAGGCCATCGAGCCACCACGCCAGTTCGATACCCACGCCCGAGGCCGCCTGCACCAGCCAGAAGAACGCGAGGCCGAGACCCAGCCGCCGATGCCACTTCTTCAGCATCGCGTGGCGTTGAAGTCGCGCATCCATGCGACCAGCAGCGGGTCTTCCAGATGCCCGACGATTTCGTCGAAGGTCGAACGGCGCTCGTCCTGGCCGAGCTTGAACGTGGCGCGCCTCGCATGGATGTGCGCGCGGAACGCGATGA
Source organism: Pseudomonadota bacterium (assembly GCA_018241455.1). GTDB lineage: Bacteria > Pseudomonadota > Gammaproteobacteria > Steroidobacterales > Steroidobacteraceae > FEN-1191. Next base: position 1,764 of record JAFEDW010000124.1, read on the forward strand.
TGCGCTGGGCCATCTTCTCGTAGCGCTCGCCCAGCCGATCCAGCGTCCACGGTTGGAGCTGGTCGCGTTCCATCCGCGCGACGAGCCGCTCGAGCGCGGAACGCGCTTCGGCCGGGCGGAACTCGATGCTCACCTCGAAGCGGGCCACTGCGTAGTTCCAGGTCGGCGCCCATTGCGCCTGCGTGGTGGCAGCGGGCGAGACGTAGCCGTGCGGCCCGGACAACAGGATCAGCGCGCGCGCATCGTGGCGCAATTCCTGCACCTGCGGATTGTGCGCGCTGAAGTGACCGGTGAACGCGACGAGCTGTCCTGCCTCGTCGAGGTCGGGCAGCAACGGGAGCGGCGTCGCGGAAGCGCCGGGCGCCGCGGCCGACACCACCCAGGCGAGCGGGTGCTCGTCCACCAGCCGCAGGAAGTCGGCATCATCACGGGGAGCGAAGTGCTGCGTATTCGGCTGATACATCGTTCATGGCTCACGGCGAACGTCGATCCCGGCAAACATAGCGCATCGATTCAATGCGTGACCATCCCGAGCAGCCGGACGAACTCCAGTGCCGTCTCGCGGGCGGCCCGGTCAGCCTCGCGCGTGACGGCGGACTGCTGCATGAAGCCATGCGGCAGCGTGCTGTATTCGAGGTAGATCGTCGGCACGCCTGCCTGCTTCAGCGCCTGCGCATAGGCCCGATCGGAATCGCGCAGCGGATCGAAGCCCGCCGCGGCGACGAGCGTTGGCGGCATGCGCGCGATGTCGTGCGCGAACAGCGGCGAGATCTCCGGCTGCGACAGGTCCTGGCCCGGGAACACGCGCCGCAGCACGTACTCGGTGAACGGCACGTCGAGACCGAATCCGCCCCAGAACAGCCGGGCGGAAACGTAATCGACGCGCATCGCCGGCACGGGCCGATTGTCCAGCGCCGCGTAGTAAAGGAGCTGGCAGGCGGGACTGGGCTTGCCCGCCCGCAGCGTGCGCGTGCTCACCGCGACCGAGAGGTTGCCGCCGGCGCTGTCGCCGCCGACACAGCTGCGCGACTGATCACCGCCGAGCCGAGCCGCGTTCGCCACCGCCCAGCCGAACACGTCTTCCGCATCGTCCCAGGCGGCCGGATACGGATGCTCGGGCGCGAGCCGGTATTCCACCGAGACGATGATCACTTTCGCTTCCGCCGCGAGGCGCCGGCTGGAGCGATCCACTGCGGCGATGTTGCCGAACAGCCAGCCGCCGCCGTGGTAATAGACCAGGATCGGCAGTTTTCCGCGCACCTTCGGATGGTAGATGCGCACCGGGATCGGCTGGCCGCCGCGCGAGCGCACCTGCTCATCGCGCACCGAAGCCAGCGCGGGGCCGGGCTTCGTGCGCCGGATCCACTCCTGGTTGGCTTCCTTGCGGATCGCAGCGGCGCTGGCCGGCACGTTGAACGGGTCTTCGTCCGGCTTGGCGTTCTCCGGTTCGTTGGCCTGCTGCAGGATGTATTGCATCCGCAGGTCCAGCGTCTGGCCGTCGAGCGTGATGCGCTTGCCGCCGACCTGCTGGAGCACCCAACTATCGGGCCTGGTGGCGAGCTCGGCGATCACGCGGTCTTTCGCGTCGGCTGCCGGCTGCGCCGGCGCTGCTCCGGCCGACGCAGACGCGCCGGCCAGCAGCACCAGCGTGGCCAGGAGCGGGGACTGCGCGCCGCTCATCGCGGGAACCCCGGGCGACCGCGAACCGCCCGGGGCAGGTTCATGGCCTAGAAATGACGCGTCGCCATCGCGATGACCGTACGGGCATCGCCGTTCGTGCAGGCACCGTATTGATCGCAGGTTGCCCAGTAGAACTTGTTGAACAGGTTCACTGCGTTGACCTGGAACGACCACTGCTTGACGTCGAGCGCAGCCATCGCATCGACGAGCGTGAACGAGGGCGTGACGACCTGGAAGTAGGATGCGTCGCCGGAAATCTGACTGCTGATGTAGCGCACGCCGCCGCCGAAGCGCAATACCTTATCCCCACCCAGGTGCACGCTCTTGTCGGCGAACACCGAGGCGGTGTCCTGCGGCGAGTTGTCTGCCTGCCGATTCTGGCCGGCAACCCGGAACGAGTTGTGCGACAACGCAACGCTCAGCGACAGATCGTGCGCGACCACGTAATTGCCCTGCAGCTCGTAGCCGTAGGATTTCGCACTGCCACCCTGGATCGAATCGAGCGGATTGTCGGGGTTCACGCCCAGACGGTTCTTCTCGAGGATGTCGTAGTAGGTCAACCGCAGCATCGCGCCGTTCACCGGCTGCCACTTGATGCCGCCTTCGTATTGCCGGGCAGTCACCGGCCGGAAGCGCGAACCGAACTGGCTCAGGCCCGAGATCGGCTGGAAGTTCTCCGAGTAGCTGAGGTAGGGCGCCAGCGACTTGGTGACGTCGACATTCACCGCGGCGTGATAGGTGGTGGCATTGTCGATCTCGGTCTCCGAGCCGGTGAACGCGGAACTGACGCGATCGTGGCGGGCGCCGAGCACCAGCGAACCCCGGTCGAAGAAGCGCATCTGGTCCTGCACGTAGATGCCGGTGGTGTTCAGGTTCTGGTCCGATTGCGGCGTGAACACGATGGTCGAATAGTCCACGGTTCCGTAGACCGGATGGTAGATGTTGAGCGGCGTAACGTTCTGGTAGGCCTGCGAACCATCGAAGTGGAAGTGCGTGTAGTCCAGGCCCGCGAGCACCTGGTGCTTGACCGGCCCGGTCCCGAACTTGAACTCGAGGTTGTTGTCCGCGTCCAGGCTGCTGTAGTGCGCATCGAGCGCGAACACCGCGCGCGGAATGGTGGTGCGCTCGGGATCGAGGAACGGATCGTTCGGCGTCGGACCCTGCCAGTAGTAGCCGTAAATCTCGTGCTGGATCGTATTGTCGCCTTCGACGCGCGTCGCGCTGTGCCACTTGAACGAGTCGCTGAACTGATGGTTGATCAGCAGCGTCAGCCACTTGTCCTTCTTGGTGCCGTGGTTGTAGTCCGGCTCGCCCAGCATCGTGGTGCGATCCATCTGCAGCCCCGGCGGCGCATTCAGCGTGGCGGCCAGCGGCAGGTAGCCGACCGGACCGGTCTTGTCGTACTGGTAGAGCGCGATTGCCGTCAACTCGGTCTTGTCGCTCGGCCTCCAGGTGATCGAGGGCTGGATGACCTGGCGGTCATCGGGCTGGTACTGCATCAGCATGCCGGCATCGCGATACAGGCCCACCACGCGCACGGCCACGGTGCTGTTGATCTCGGCGTTGTAGTCGAACTGGAGCTGCTTGCGGTCGTACGTGCCGAAGCTCGCCGCCACTTCGCTGCTGTTGCCGAAGAACGGCCGCTTGCTCTGCATGTTCACCAGGCCGCCGGAGCTGCCTGAACCGTAGAGGTTGGCCGAGGGCCCGAGCAGCACGTCGACGCGCTGCAGCCCATAGATCTCGGTGCGCGGCAGGAATACGAAGCCGAACTCGCGTTTGAGGCCGTCGAGATAGTTGACCGCCCAGAAGCCGCGCGTCTGGTTGAAATCGCCGCGCGTGTCGTCGGGAATGTTTACGAGTCCGGCGGTGTACTTCAGCGCGCCCAGCAGCGTGGTCGCACCCTGGTCGACGATCTGCTGCGCAGTCACGATGCTGATCGACTGCGGAATCTCCAGCAGCGGCGTGTCGGTCTTGGTGGCCGTGACCGCGTGGGCGGTAATGACGATTTCATCGAGATCGCCGGAGCTGGCGGCGGTCGCGTTCTGCGCGAGGGCCGTGGCCGCCGACAGCGACATGCCGGCGATGGCGCCGCCGATCGCGATGCGTCCGGCCTTGGCTTGGAAACTTCTCTTCATGGCTTAGCAACCCCCTGTTTGAGGCACCCGATGCACGCCTGGCGGGCGGCGACCTGTGGTCTGGAGTGAACCAAATCCCCATCGCCGTCGCCACGGCTTCGGCGGGTAATGAACAGCGTGCTTTGGGTAGGGCGATCGAATGAGTGGCAGGCCCGCGGCACGGCCATCAGTATCAGCAGCGCGTATGCCGAGAGAAAGTTATATATCCATGCACGCGCGCGCGGCCCCGCATCCCAACAGCGCTTCGATCTCGGCCGCGGAATAGCCGCAATCCTCGAGCACGCTGCGGGTGTCGGCGCCCAGCTGCGGCGGCGGCTCATCGGGCAGCGAGGGAATTCCGCCGAACTCGATCGGTTGCGGCAATTTGCGCTTGATGAAGCCGGGGTAGCGCGGACCGACGTCGAAGAAGCCGACGTCGGCGAGATGCGGATCGTCCAAAAGGTCCTCGAGCGAATTGACGCGCGAACACGGCACGTCGAGCCGCGCGAGCGCCTCGAGCCAGCCGGCGGAATCGCGCTGCGGCAGCACCGCGGCAATGGTGGCGTAGAGACTGTCGATGTGCTCGTGGCGGCCGCTGGCGCTCGCGAACCAGGGTTCGCGCGTCACATCCTCGCG
>JAFEDW010000125.1 GCA_018241455.1 Pseudomonadota bacterium
TCAGCATGCGCGACTGGAAATCGGCGCCGCGCGCATCGAAATAGGCCGCGTCCGCCGGATCGACGAGCTTGAGCCGCGCGCTCAGCGCGGTCGCGACGATCGCGACATTGCGCGCGTCGAGATGCGCGTGTGGATTGCCCTGCGGGTGCACGTCGCCCATCGAGCGATCGACGGCGGCCGGCACTTCCAGCAGCCGCAGGTACGCATCGGCCTCGAAGTAACCGGGATTGCCCGGCTGGATGCGCGCGTTGCCGGATTCGCGCAGCAGGATCGGCAGCCACCCGATCTCGAGTTCGGCGCCGGCGGCCACGACGAGATCCGCGTTGCGCGCGCGCGCGACCAGGCTCGGCTTCGCATCGACACGGTGCACGTCCTGGAAAGCGCTGGTGGCGGCGTAGACATCGACCTTGACGCCGCCGAGTTCGCGCGTCAGCGCCGCCCACTCGGGCGTGGTCGCCAGCACGCGGATCGCGGCATGCGCCGGCAGCGGCGAGGCCAGCACGGCGGCCACAATCGACACGACAACCCAATTTGAAAGTTTCATATCAACTCCTAGAACTTGTGCGCGCCGTGCGCGCCGATGGCATAGAGGTATTGCAACATCAGCTGCCGGTCGCGCTGTGTCAGGCGCGCGCTGTCCCACGCGTACTGCAACCGCAGCCGCGTGAACTCGCTCGGGTTCCAGTCGAACATCGCGCTCACGCGGCTCGGCGAGGCCGGCGCGAGCAGGCCGAAATCGGCGAGCGGCAGCAGGCCCTGCTGCACCAGGCCGATCGCAATATCGCCTGAGTCGAGCGAGTCGTAGCGCGCGCCAAACCGCCAGCGCGGCAGGAACTGGTACACGCCCTGCACGTACCAGCCGGACTGGCGCGCGTGGTACAGGCCCGCAAGCTGCTGCTGCGCGTTGGCGACCGCGAGCTGCCCGTCCTCGGTGCGCTGCAGGTACTCGCCCTGCAGCTTGAACGAATGCAGGTAGGCGTTGCCGTGCGGCGCCCATTTCAGGATCGCATCGGCGATCCAGGTGCGCGAGCGCCCGGTGAACGCGTCGGTCAACGGCGCGCCGCTCGCATCGACATCGTCGAAGCTGCGATTCTCGGCGCGCCGCGTCAGCCAGGAAATTCCGGCGCGCCAGCTGGCCGAATCGCCGATGTCGTTGCCGATGTGCGCCAGCAGCGCACCGCCGTTGAGGCCGTTGCCGGCAAGGCGCGTGCCCGGATACTGGCCGCCATCGCCGGTCTCGGCCCCCAGCTCGATGAACAGATCAGTTGGTGCCAACCACTTCAGCTGCGCGCCGTCCTGCGTGAGCTGGCCGCCGAACATCGCCTGGTAGACCAGTGGCTGGTCGGCGAAATCCCAGGCGTGGCTGTGCACCTCGTTGACGTAGCCCACCCCTGAAAAGAATCGCCCGGCCTTCAGCGACAATCCCGACGGCAGCGCCAGCGTCTTGACGAACGCCTCTTCGACATTGATCGAGTTGTCGCCGGTGATCGATGCGGTGAGATTGGCGTAGAACCAGGGATCGACGTTGGCCGACAACGTCAGCTCCGATTCGCCGAGGTCGAAGCCGCGCCGGCCCGGCCCGACCTCATCGCCGGAAGGCATGAAGCCGGCGATGTGGTAGGTCGACGGATCGGCATCGAGCTGCGCGTAGCGTCCACCGAGGATCACCGACACGGCGGGATTGAACGCGTTCGCTCCGCCGCCTCCACCGGACGGCGTGGGCGGTGGCAGCGGCGGCTGCTCGACCACCGGCGGTTGGGCCTGCGGTGGCGGCTGGGACGCGACCTGCGCCTCGAGTTGCGCGACGCGCGTCTCGAGCGCATGGATCTTCGCCTGGTAATCGGACTTCAACGCATCGAGCTGCGCGCGCAGCTCGGCGACATCGCCACCCTCGCTGGCGCGCACCGGCACGGCGGCCAGCCATACGGCCACGAGGGTCAACGCACGCAATGCGTGCCAACGGGAAAAGGGAAACATGACAGCACTCCGAAAAACGACCCGGAACGACCGGGCGCGCTTCTCGCCCGGTGCCTTACACGATCAGTGCCGGTGCCGGAGGTGCGCGGGAACGGTAGGCGGAACAGGGCGCGGCGCAGCGAACGCCGGCCGCGAGCGTGGCCGCAATCGATGCGGGTTCCACCACCGCGACGATGGCCGGATAGGAACTGCCGCTGACCGCGGCGAGGAGCGGTGCGAAGGCGCTGCACTCGACGCAGGGTACGTGACGCGCGCCCTGCTGCGCTGGGTCGGCACGCTTCGCCAAGTGAGAATAGGCGTGCGCCTGCGCACCCAGCTGCGCAATCGCGACAATGATCGCGAGGACGATTGACAGGCCTGCGTGGCGCCGGGACCGCATGCGTTTAATCTATCACCTTGCTGCCGGCTGCGGCGGTCGATCCAGCAAACCCACATAACCGGGCTGGCCCGCCACCCGCGCCAGCCAGGCCCGCAACGCCGGATACGGCCCGAGCTCGATGCCACCGTCCTCGGCCACGTGCGTATAGCCGTACAGCGCGATGTCGGCGATCGTGTAGCGCCCGGCGACGAAGTAGGCGTGGGACTGCAGGTGTCGCTCCATCACCGCCAGCGCTTCGCGTCCGCGCGCCTGGCGCTGCGGCAGCTCGGCGCGACGCGGGGAATCGGCGGCGAAGTGCCGCATGATGAAGCGCGGCGTCGCGACGTAGGGTTCGTGGCTGTACTGCTCGAAGAACATCCACTGCAGCACCAGCGCGCGCTCGAACCGATCGGCCGGCAGCAGCGCCGTGCCATCGGCCAGGTACCACAATATCGCGTCGGACTGTGCCAGGAATCGCCCGTCGTCGAGCTCGAGCAGCGGGATGCGGCCGTCGGGATTCTTCGCCAGGTACTCCGGCGTGCGCGTCTCGCCGCGCATGATGTCGAGCTCCACGTAACGGTACGGAACGCCAAGCTGCGCCAGTGCGAGCCGCACCTTGTAGCCGTTGCCCGAATCGAGGTAGTCGTACAGCGTGATCACTCAAACCTCCACCGGCATGTCTTCGCGCGCACCCCACTCCGCCCACGAGCCGTCGTACAACGCGCCGCTGTTCAGCCCGGCAACCGCGAGCCCCAAGTTTAATACAGCGGCCGTCAGGCCCGAACCGCAGCTGGTGATGACCGCGGTGCCATCGTCCACGCCGGCGGCGGCAAGGCGCTCGCGCAATGCCGCTGGCGCCAGCAGGGTCTGCTGTGGCGTCAGCAGCGCGCCGAACGGCAGGTTGCGCGCACCCGGCACGTGGCCGCCGCGCAATCCGGCCCGCGGCTCGGGCACGCGGGCGTGGAAGCGGTCGGCGGAGCGCGCATCGAGCAGCAGCTCGCGCCGCGTGTCGAGGTTCGCGCGGATGTCGCCGAGCCCACGCAGCAGCGCCGTGCGCAGCGCGGCCCGATAACGCACCGGCGCCACGGCCGGCGGCGCCCCGCCGTGCAGCACGCGCCCTTCGGCGCGCCATTTCGGCAGGCCGCCGTCGAGCACCGCCACCTGTTCGTGGCCGAACAGGCGCAGCATCCACCAGGCGCGCGGCGCCGAGAAGATGCCTTGCTGGTCGTAGCACACGACGCGGCTCGCATTGCCCACGCCCAGCTCGCCGATCGCCTGCTCGAACGCACCCGTTGCCGGCACCATGTGCGGCAAGCTCGTGTGCCGGTCGGCGACCTGATCGACGTCGAAGAAGCGCGCGCCGGGAATGTGCGCCGCCGCGTAGAGCGCGTGTGCCTGGCGCGCATCGGCGGGCATGTACCAGCTCGCATCGAGCACCACCAGGTCGGGCGCGGCGAGTTCGGCGGCGAGCCAGTCGGTGCTGACCAGTGCATCCATGGGCTATCTTCGGCGCAACCCGCCCGCGCTGGCAACCTCCAGGCCCCGGTTCGCAGGCGCCGTTGCGAGCCGCTAAAATGCGCGCATGAAAATCCCGCGCCTGCTCGCCGCCTGTTCCACGGCACTGCTGCTCGCCGCTTGCGAGACGGTCTCGACCACCGCGCCCGGCGCGGTCGGCGTCGACCGCACGCAGACGATGCTCGTCTCCGAAGCCGAGGTCGAGCAGGGTGCGACGCAGGCCTACGCCGAGGAACTGGGCAAGGCGAAGCAACAGGGCCAGCTCAATGCCGATCCGGCGCAGACGGAGCGCGTGCGCACGATCGCCGGGCGGCTGATTCGCCAGACGCCGGTGTTCCGCCCCGATGCGGCCAAATGGGACTGGAACATCAACGTGCAGAAGAGCGACCAGATCAATGCCTACTGCATGCCAGGCGGCAAGATCATGGTGTACTCGGCGCTGATCGACAAACTGAAGCTGAACGATGCCGAGCTCGCAACCGTGATCGGCCACGAGATGGCGCATGCGCTGCGCGAACACAGTCGCGAAGCGGCATCGCGCATGCGCGCCGAGCAGGGCCTGGGCGCGCTGGCGCAGATCGCCGGTGTCGACGCCGGCGTCGTCGGCCTGGCGGGTACGGTGACGCAATTGACTTTCGACCTGCCGCATAGCCGCGTGCAGGAATCGGAGGCCGACCGTATCGGTCTCGAGCTGATGGCGCGCGCCGGTTACGATCCTCACGCGGCGCTGACGCTGTGGCAAAAGATGGGACAGGCCAATCAGGGCGGCACGCCCGCCTTCCTCAGCACGCACCCGAGCGACAGCTCACGGCTGGCCACGCTGCAATCGCTGCTGCCTCGCGTGCTGCCGCTGTACGAGGCCGCTCCGCGGAACTGATCGCACTCGCACTAGCGGTCGCGCCCGGGCGCTGCGCAATACTTTGCTAACGTTCGTTGCGGTCCGTCGGGCGCTGGCTCGGACGCGGGCCCTCTGCGCGCGGCGCGGGTGCCGGCGCCGGCTCCGGGCGCGATTCGCGCGGCGGCGCGTGGTACTCGGGCTGCGGCGCACGGTACTGCGGCTGCGGTGCCGGTGCCGGGGCCGGCGGCGGCGGCGCACGGTACTGCGGTGGTGGTGGCGGCGGCGCGTGATACTCCGGCTGCGGCTGCGTGGCCGAGCGCGTCGGCGGCTTCCATTCGGTCGTGCGCTCGACGCGCCGCTCAACCGTTGGCTCGACCGGCCGGTCGTTGCGGGCCGGCGGCGTGGGCCTTGGCGGCGGGCTGTCAGTAACCTGCCGTGGACGTTCGACGACCTGCGGCTGGCGCTCGATGGCCCGCGGCTGCGGAGCAGCGCCCGGGACCGTCGGCGCGCCCTCGCGCCGCTCGGTCATCGGGGTGCGTGGCGGCGCGCGCGTACCGCTCACGCTCGTGCCGGGCGCCGACAGCACCGGGCGGTCGAACACCGCGCGATCGGGCCGCATGCCCGGCCGGTCGGCGGGCAACGCGCGCCCGACGCTGCGCGGCTGTGGGCGCAGGTCCGGACCGGCGGCCGAAAACGTCGGTGTTTGCGCATCGTTCGGCGCGGTCGTCACGCGATTTCGCGCCACTGAACGCGCCGATACGAAGGCATCGCGCGACACGGCCGTGTAGGCGCCGGGCACGCGTTCGTTGGCGAAGCTGCGCGGCGGCGGCTGGTTGCCGCCGCGGGCGCGCGCATCGATGTAGCGATCGACATCGCCGTGACCAAGCCGCGTGTTGGACAGGTTCGCCGCGCGTAGATAGGCGTGGCTGGCGTGGAACGGCGGCTCGTAGATTTCGTTGTACCCGAGCGGTACCCAGCCGACCAATGGCGCGCCGCCAGCACCCGCGCCGGGCGCACCACCGGGACCGCGCCGCGGATAGCGATCGCCGCGCCAGGCCACCAGCGCCGGCGCGAATACCGGTCGATGCCAGTTGCGCGGACCGGGCGCCCAGCCCCAGCCGCGGCCGCTGTGCACCCAGCGACCGTAGTGGCAAGGCGCGAATCCCCAAGGCTGGTCGTCGATCCAGGTCCAACCCCAGACGTTGATCCACACCCAGTGACCGAAACGGTACGGCGCCCAGTCGACCACGACGATCTGCGGGTACCACACCGAGCCATACACCGGATCGACAGCCCAATCGCCGTAGCCATCGAGTTCCTCGTAACCCACGACATCACGCGACACGTATTGCGCGGCGCGCGACTCGTCTTCGCGGTGATCGCGATCCTCGGCCCACAGGTCGAGGCTGTCGGGCGACCCGGCTGCGGCCAGCGCCAGGTCCGCCTGGTCGCCGCCGCTCATCTCGACCGATTCATTGGTGTGCACGTCACGGCTGCCG
>JAFEDW010000126.1 GCA_018241455.1 Pseudomonadota bacterium
GGCGGCATTGGCGCGGGCGCGCAACTCGAACAGGTCCGGCACAGCGTGCGGCACGATGTCGGCGCCGTTGTGGTCGAGCACTCCATTCAATATCGCGAGCGCAGCCGCGCTCCGCCCCTCGTCCAGGTCGGCGCGCGCCCGCAGCGCCTGCGCTTGCTTGACCATGTCCTTGATTCCGATGGCGGCAAAGGCCACGCGGGCCGCTTCGCAATCGGCCATGCCGGCGGCGGCCTGGCCCTGCCTGATGCGTGCCTCGCAGCTGCGCAGGTCGGCATAGGCGATTCCCTGGCGATCGCCCAACTCGCGCGCCATCGTGCGCGCTGCGTCGAATTCCGTGAGCGCCGCGCGCGGGTCGCCTTTCTCGAGCAGCACGAGGCCGCGCACGTAGCGCGTGATCGACAGTGACTGCCGTGCGCCGTGCGCCTGTTCCCACTGCTGCGTTTCCTGGATCAGTTCGAGCGCCTGGTCGTAATCACCCATGCCGTCCATGACGGCCGCGAGCGCCTCCGCCGATCGCGCGCGTTGACGTGCGAGCCGGGGCGGCGCGCTCTCGCGGTAGGCGTTGGTGAGCGTGACGACGGCCAGCTCGTCCTGGTTGAGCCGATGTTGCATCCAGCCGAGCGTGCCGAGCAGGCAGACATGGCCGATCGATCCGGCGGGCAGGCGGGCCACGACCGCCGAGAGCTTCCCGACCTGCTGCTGCAGGCCGGGCGTGTCGTAGACCGATTCGGCGTAGGAGATCAGCAGGCTCAGGTAGACCGGATTGTCATCCGGCGGAGCCAGCGCCAGCCCCTTGAGCGCGTCGGCGCGATTTTCGGCGTCGAGTTCGAGCACGCTGCTGCTCTGCGCCGCGACGGCGTACAGCGCCGCGCGACGGAGCGGGGGCATCGTGCGATCGTCCTGCGCGGCAGCGATCAGGGTGCGCGCCTTGCCCAGGGACTGGGTCGCGTCGATGTCTTCCATCGCCGCGAGCGCTTGCAGGTCGGCGAAGGGGAGCTCCAGGCACTCGCCGTGCGCGCGTCCGCCGGACAACAGCCCGGCCGTGCACAGCGCCGCGGCCCAGAAAGCCTGCCGGCGCAGCTGGACGAGGCCGCGGCCCGGCTGCCGCAGTAGGGTTGCACAGGTGCCCATGTGGACCGCGAATCTAGCGGCTGCCGCAACAGGCGATGTGTACCGCCGTCGCAGTTCCAGTCGCCGACTGCCGACAGTGCGAATGTGCGCCGGCTCACGCCGCCGGGCGCGGTTGCCAGTGGCGTGACCTGCCCGTGACACAAGCACCAGGGGCCGCGGCTAGCCTGACCCTCATGAAACTGTCTGAACTGCAGGTGCTGCATTTCGAGGCTGCCGCATTCGCGCTGGCCCCGGCGCAGCTGGCGGCGGCAGGCGGCTTGCAGCAGGCCTGGGTGATTTCAACCTGCCAGCGGGTGGTGGTGGTCACCGCCGGCCGCGCGGCGCGCGCGCAACTGATCGAGCGCCTGCCAGCCGCGGCCGGAGCACAGGGTTTTTCCGGGGCCGAGGCTTATGCCTTCCTGCTGCGTTTCGCTTGTGGGCTGGAAAGCCGGCTGGCCGGCGAGACCGAGATTTTCGGGCAGATCAAGGAATCCTGGCGGGCGTTCAGCGCCACGCCCAGCCTGCTGTCGCGGCAATTGGTCAGCTGGGTGCAAGTGTTGTTCAAGGATACGAAGGAAGTGCGCGCGACGCAGCTGTCGAGCCTCGGCAGCGCCTCCTACGGTTCGCAGGTGCGGCGCCTGCTCGGCGCCACCACGCAGGGCCCGACGCTCCTGATCGGGGCCGGGCAATTGGCGCAGACCGTGGCGCCGTGGCTCGAGACCCGCGAGCTGCTGATCTGGAATCGCACCCGCGACCGCGCGCTCGAGCTCGCGCGGCTGGTGCAGGAGCGGCGCGCGGAACGCGCCTGCCGCGTGCTCGACAGCAGCGAGCAGGCCGAGCTGGCCGCCTGGGCGCAGGCGGGCGATGTGGTGTTGTGCGTGCCGGCCGATTCGCAGCGCGACGCCGCGCGCATCGCGGCGTGGCGTTCGCGGTCGAAGCCGGGTGGGCGCATCGTGCACCTGGGGCTCGGCCAGGCGGGCGACGCCAGCTGGGCTGGCGTGCCGGGGCTGACGGGCCTGTCCGACCTGTTCGAAATGCTGCGTGCGCAGTCCGACCAGCGCGGCGTGCAGCTCGCGCGGGCGCGGCGCAGTTGCGCGGAAAAAGCCGTGCTGCGTTCGCTCGGTCCCAGCGCCACGCAGGCGCACGGCTGGGAAGATCTCGCGGCATTTGCCACTATTGGCCCCTGAGCTCTCTGCAGGGGTTTGATCCGGATGACGCAACGGCCGCTACGGCTAGGCACCCGCCGTTCCCTGTTGGCCAGGGCCCAGAGCAGCGCCGTGGCGCGCTCGCTCGAGCAGCTGCATCCCGGCCTGAAGGTTGAACTGGTCGGCATCGACACCCGCGGTGATCGCATCCTCGATACGCCGCTGTCGCAGGTCGATGGCAAGGAATTCTTCACCGCCGAGATCGACGCGGCGCTGCGCGCCGGCCAGGTCGACCTGACCGTGCACTCATTCAAGGACCTGAGCCTCGAGCGGCCCGCCGGCCTGCATCTCGCGGCGGTGCCAGTGCGCGAGAATCCGCGTGACATCGTGTTGTTCGCCGCCGATGTGCCCGAACGGCTGGCGAGTGGCGCGAGCTTGCGCATCGGCAGTTCCTCGCCGCGCCGGCAGGCCTTCGTGCCTGCGTTCCTCGAGCGGGCGCTGCCCGGCGCACCGCGCGTGGAGCTGTGCGAACTGCGCGGCAACGTCGATACCCGCCTGCGCCGCTTGCTCGAACCGCGCGGCGCCGAGCGGCACCTGGATGGCGTGATCCTCGCGTTCGCGGGCCTGGCTCGGCTCTGGCAGGACGAAGCCGTGGGCGCCGCCGCGGTGCTGCGTGGACTGCTCGCCGGCCTGCCGCGAATGCTGCTGCCGCTGACCTTGTGTCCGACCGCGCCGGCACAGGGCGCGTTGGCGATTGAATGCCGCGCCGATGACGAACGCACGCGCTCGCTGCTCGCGGCGCTCGACGACGCCGCGACGCGCACGGCGGTGGACGCCGAGCGCGCGCTGCTCGAGCTGCGCGGTGGCGGATGCCAGCAGCGCTTCGGCGCGACGCAGGTGCAGGTCGACGGGCTCGGCACGCTGCTGTACCAGCGCGAGGCGAACGAGCAGGGGCCGGCTGCGCCGAGGTTGGACTGGGCCTTGCCGCCGCCACCGCGCGCGGCGCTCCGCCCCTGGGACGGGAGCCAACAGGCCGCGCCCGCGCTCGAGGCCATCGACGGCGCCGCGGCGGAGTGCGCACAACGGCTCGCGCATTGCGGCGCGGCCTTCATCGCGCATCGCCGCGCGCTGCCGGAATTGCCGGCCGCCGCCGTCAATCGTTGCCGGCACATCTGGGTCTCCGGCACGGAGAGCTGGTTTGCACTGGCTGCGCGTGGCGTCTGGGTCGAGGGCTGCGCAGAGTCGCTGGGATTTGCAGCGTTGCGCGCCACGCTGGCGTCGCCGCTGCTGGCGCTGCCGCCGGAATCACAGTGGCTCGCGCTGACGAATGCCGAGGCGGCCGCCGGATGGGGCAGGGTGCCGGTGCTGGCAACCTACCGCCATGTGCGCTCGGCCGAGCCGACGCCGACGGCCGATGCGGCCGCGTCGCCCAGCGACGCATTGCAGGTCTGGTGGCACAGTGGCATGCAGTTCGAGCGCTGGCGTGGCGCGGTGCGAGCGGACTGCCAGCACGCCTGCGGGCCGGGCCGCACCGCCGAGACACTGCGCCGCGGCGGCGTCGCCGCGCCGTTGATCTTTCCCTCGGTGCACCAGTGGCGGGAGTGGTTGCGCACGTGAACGTCAAGGCCGGCCAGGGGAGCCTCAGTGTCATGCCGGCGCGGCGCGCGCGGTTGATCGCGGCGCTGGCTGCGCTGTGGATCGTGCTGGTGCTGGTGCTGGGCGCGGGCTGGGTCGCGCTGGCCATCAGCCAGGCGCACCAGATCAGCGAATTGCAGTCGCTCACCGGCAGCACCGACAGCGTGGTCGCCGCGCAGTGGGCCAGCACGCATCGCCGCGTGGTCGGCGAATCGGTGGTGTTCCTGCTGCTGTTGCTGGCCGTGAGTGGCTTGTTGGCCTGGCTCTACTGGCGCGAGAGCTGGCGCGCGCGCGGCATGCAGGCATTCTTCGCCGCCGTGACGCACGAGTTGCGCACGCCGCTCACCAGCATCCGCCTGCAGGCCGAGGCGATTGCCGAAGGTGACCAGCGCGTCGAACTCGCGCGCCGCCTGCTCGAGGATTCGCACCGGCTCGAATCGCAGATCGACAAGACACTCGAGCTGGCGCGCATCGAGGGCGGTGGACCGCTCGTCGAGCAATCCGTGCCGCTGCAGGGCTGGCTCGAGCGCACGCTGCAGGGCATCGCCGCCGCCCATGGCGCGCGCGTGTCGGTGGCCGTCGAACTGGCACCAGGCCTGCCGGCCATCCTCGCCGACGCGGCCGCGGTGCAGATGATCCTGCGCAACCTGGTCGAGAATTCGGTGCGCCACGCGCAGCGCGAGTGCGTGCAGGTGCGCCTGCGGGCGCGCGCCAGCGGCGAGCAGGTGCTGCTCGAGTATCGCGACGACGGCGCCGGCACGGCGGTGCGCGCGCAGCAGCTAGGGCGCCTGTTCGGGCGCGGAGCCGCCTCGGGCGGGAGCGGGGTCGGCCTGTACCTGGTGCGCGCGCTGATGGAACGCATGGGCGGGCGCGCCGAGTTCCACAGCGCGCCGGGCCGGGGCTTTGGCGCCGAACTGCGGTTTTCCGCCAGCGGCGAAGCGGCGGGCCCGTGAACCATCCCGCGCAGTTGCTGGTCGTCGAGGACGAAAAGAACGTCGGCGAGACGCTGGCCGAGCGCCTGCAGGTGGCCGGCTTCCAGGTGACGCTGGCCACGTCCGCGGCGCGTGCACGCCAGGCGTGGCGGGCGCAGGCGCCGCAGCTGGCGCTGCTCGATGTCGGGTTGCCGGATGGCAACGGATTCGAACTCGCCGCGGAACTGCGCGGCGCGGTGCCGAAGTGCGCCATCGTGTTCCTGACCGCGCACGGCAATCCGGAGCAGCGCGTGCGCGGGCTCGAGCTCGGCGCCGACGATTACGTGACCAAGCCGTTCCATTTCCGCGAACTGCTGTTGCGCATCCAGAATTGCCTGAAGCGCGCCCAGGACCTGGCGGAACTGCCCGGTGAAATGCGCGGCGTCGTGCGCATCGGCCGCGCGCGCGTCGACTTCGAGCGCTTCAGCGCGGAAGTCGACGGCGTCAGCCACACACTGACGCACAAGGAGTGCGCCGTGCTGCGCTTGCTGGCCAGCCGCGCCGGCAAGGCGGTCAGCCGCGACGAGATCCTCGACAAGGCCTGGTCGGCCGATGAATTCCCGACCTCGCGCACGGTCGACAACTTCATCGTGCGCCTGCGCAAGCTGGTCGAGCCCGATGCCGACGAGCCGCGCGTGATCCGCAGCATTCGCGGCGTCGGCTACCTGCTGAACGAGATGCACCATGAATGAAACGCTGCTGGGCGCCGCGCTGGCGCGACGCAATGGCGGACGGCCGCCGGTCTGGTTCATGCGCCAGGCGGGGCGCTACCACCAGCACTATCGCCGCCTGCGCGAGCGCCACGAGTTCATGTCGCTGTGCAAGGAGCCGCAGCTCGCGGCCGAAGTCACGATGGGCCCGATCGATGATTTCGGCTTCGATGCCGCGATCCTGTTCTCCGACTTGCTGTTCCCGCTCGAGGCGATGGGCATGGGGCTGCGCTACGAGCCGGGGCCGAAGCTCGACTGGTACCTGCGCGATCGCGCCGACCTGGCGCGCCTGCGTCGCGGCGCCGCGGTCGCGAACCACATGGAATTCCAGGCCGAGGCCATCCGGCTGCTGCGCCCGCGCTTAGGGGCCGAGCGGGCGCTGATCGGTTTCGTCGGCGGCCCATTTACGCTGTACGCCTACGCGGTGGCGGGCTCCCACGAGGGCTTCACGCGCGCCGGCCTGCTGGGGCTCGAAGACGGGCTGTACGCGGGATTCTGCGAGCGGTTGGTCGAGCTGCTGGCCGGCAACATGGTGCTGCAGGCACGTGCCGGCGCCGATTGCGTGGCGCTGTTCGA
>JAFEDW010000127.1 GCA_018241455.1 Pseudomonadota bacterium
CTCGCCCCCGACCTGTACCGGCGCGATGATCTCGGCTTCGAAGCCGTAGCGGCGCGCCTCGGCCGCGCACCACTCGGCGCTCGCCTGGCCGCCGCGGCCGAAGCGGAAATCGTGGCCGACGACGATCGCGCGCGCACCGAGCGCACCGAGCAGCGCCATGAATTCCTCGCCACTCTTCGATCGCAGGGCATCGTTGAAGGTGAGCAGGTGCAGGCGCGCCAGGCCGCTGCCGGCGAGCAGCCGCCAGCGCTCGCGGAAATTGGTCAGGCGCGCCGGCGGATCGGCGGCGTTCAGCACCTCGCGCGGCATCGGCTCGAATGACAGCAGGCCAGGCTCGAGCCCGCGCGTGGCCGCGATTTCGCAGGTGCGCGCGATCAGCGCGGCATGCCCGACGTGCAGGCCGTCGAAGGTGCCGATGGCCAGCGCGCTCGGCGCCAACCCCGCTGGCGCGCCGCGCACCAGCCGCAGCGTTTTCCGGCGGTTTTTGTCGGGATCGAGGCTGCTCATGGGGTGCCCGGATGACTATACCGGAGGCGCATTGACAACGAGAGACCGGCTACGCAAACTACGCGCCCTTTGAGCGGAGCGAGCGCGTGGCAAACACGAAATCAGCGGAAAAGGCGGCCCGGCAGGCGGTCGCACACCGGGAACGCAACGTCGCGATGCGCTCGCGCATGCGCACGGCCATCCGCCGTGTCGTCGACGCCGTCGCCGCCGGCAAGAAGGACGATGCCCGCGCCAGCTACAAGGCCGCGGTGCCGCTGATCGACACGCTCGTCAACAAGAAGATCATCCACCGCAACCAGGCCGATCGGCACAAGAGCCGGCTGGCCGCCCGCGTCAAAGCGCTCGGCTGAACGAGCGGCCGGGCGCGGCCGCATTCTCCAGGTCTTCCACCGCCAGCAGCAGCGACAGCCGCGCCTCGCCGCGCGCCACCTCGCGCCAATGCGTGCCTTCGGGCCAGGGGTCGAGCGCCCCGGCCAGCGCCCACAGCACGTTCAGTGATGGCGCCTGTCCGGTGCGCTTCAGTTCGGCGTAGGCGCGCACCGCGCCCTGCCGCCGCAGTCCGTCGGCCGTGTGGATGCCGATGCTGGCGAGCATCTGCTCCGACTTGACGCCGAGGTTACGCAGGTCGCGGATGCGGAGCTTGAGCTTCCCGGCCGCGATGCGCTGGCGCACCTTGCTATTACGCACGGCGCCGCTCTTCTAGGAAGGCCATGACCGCCTCGGCCAGCTCACGCGTACCGCGGCCGGTGGCGGCCGAGATCAGGTGCACCGGCCCCTTGTAGCGGAGCCGCCGCACGATATCGCGCGCACGCTGCTCGGCCTCGTCATCCGGCAGCAGGTCGCGTTTGTTGATGACCAGCCAGCGCGGTTTTGCGGCCAGATCCTTGCTGTATTTCTTCAGCTCCGCGACGATCGCGCGCGCATCGCGCACCGGATCGGCGCCCGGATCGCCGGGTGCCATGTCGATCAGGTGCAGCAGCACGCCGGTGCGCTGCAGGTGCTTCAGGAAGCGGTGCCCGAGGCCCGCGCCCTCGGCGGCGCCTTCGATCAACCCTGGGATATCGGCCATGACGAAGCTGCGGTGCTCGCCGCAATAGACGACACCGAGGTTCGGGTACAGCGTCGTGAACGGATAATCGGCGACGCGCGGCCGCGCGGCCGAGACCGCGCGAATCAACGTCGACTTGCCGGCGTTCGGCAAGCCCAACAGCCCCACGTCTGCGATCACCTTCAGCTCGAGCGCGAGCGCGCGCTTCTCACCCGGCAGCCCCGGGCCGAACTGGCGCGGCGCGCGGTTGGTGCTGGTCTTGAAGCGCGTGTTGCCCCAGCCGCCCTTGCCGCCCTGCGCCACCTTGAGTTCCATGCCGGCGGCCTTCAGGTCGCCGAGCACTTCGCCCGTGTCCTGGTCGGTGACCACGGTGCCCACCGGCACGGCGATATAGAGGTCTTCGCCGCTGCGTCCGGTGCAATCGTTGCTGGAACCGCCCTCGCCCACCTGCGCGCGATAGGTGCGCTGGATGCGGAAATCCGCCAGCGTGTTGATGCCCTCGGCCGCGCGCAGCAGCACGCTGCCGCCGCTCCCGCCATCGCCGCCATCCGGCCCGCCGAAGGGATTCGATTTCTCGCGCCGGAAGCTGGCCGAGCCGCGCCCGCCATTGCCGGCCTGTACCCGCAGCGTTGCTTCGTCGACGAATTTCATCCGGCCAGCTTACGCTCAAAAACAGCCGCCGCGCCGCCCACAAACGAAAACCCCGGCGATTGCCGGGGTTTCCTGGGCGCAATGGCGGTCGCGTTCAGTTCTTGGCGCCGTCCGTCGCGTCGGGCTGCACGCTGACGTACATGTGCTGCGCGGCGCCGCGGCGGCGGAAGCTGATGCGGCCGTGCTTGAGCGCGAACAGCGTGTGGTCGGTGCCCATGCCGACGTTATCGCCCGCGCGCACCTGCGTGC
Source organism: Pseudomonadota bacterium (assembly GCA_018241455.1). GTDB lineage: Bacteria > Pseudomonadota > Gammaproteobacteria > Steroidobacterales > Steroidobacteraceae > FEN-1191. Next base: position 2,456 of record JAFEDW010000127.1, read on the forward strand.
CGCGCTGGCGGATGATGATGTTGCCGGCGAGCACCTGCTGGCCGCCGAAGGCCTTCACGCCGAGGCGCTTGCTGTGGGAATCGCGGCCGTTACGGGTGCTGCCGCCTGCTTTCTTGTGTGCCATGGAAGTGCCGACTCCGGGAAATTAAGCGTTGATCGCCGTGACACGCACCTGCGTGTATTTCTGGCGGTGATTCTTCATGCGCAGGTAGTGCTTGCGGCGCCGGAACTTGACGATCGACACCTTGTCGCCCTGGCCGTGCGATTCGACCGTGGCCAGCACCTTGCTGCCCTTGAGCATCGGCTTGCCCACCGTGATCTTGTCGCCGTCGGCGATCAGCAGCACGTCGTTGAACTCCACCGTCGTGCCGGGAGCCGCTGCGAGCAACTCGATGCGCAGCACGCCGTCCTTCTCGACCCGATACTGTTTGCCGCCCGTGGCGATGACCGCGTACATTTGCCTGAAAGCTCCGTATGATTCGCTGCCCGCCTTTTAAGGGGCGTGGAGCGCCAAAAGGACGCGCATTCTACTCAGGGCTGGCCGCCACGGTCAAACTTGGGTTTCTTCAGGAGAAACAGACAGTTGAATAGTGTCCTCAAGGCCCTGGAAGGCGCCCCGGCGCCGGCCGCGCAACCGGCACCAGGCTCGGCCGCGGCGCTCGAGGCGATCCGCGAGCTGGTGCGCCCTGACCTGGCGGCGGTCGACCTCGCGATCCGGGGCGGCCTGAAGAGCGCGGTGCCGCTGGTCGATGAGATCGCCGAGCACATCATCGGCGGCGGCGGCAAGCGCCTGCGACCCCTGCTGGTCGTGCTCGCCGGCCGTGCCTGCGGCGCGGGCGTCCAGGTGCCGGGCGGCACGGCGCCCTTGCATATCCAATCCGCCGCGTTCATCGAGTTCATCCACACGGCGACGCTGTTGCATGACGACGTCGTCGACATGTCATCGCTCCGCCGTGGCCGCAACACGGCGAATGAAGTGTTCGGCAACCAGGCCAGCGTGCTGGTCGGCGATTTCGTCTATTCGCGCGCCTTCCAGATGATGGCGGCGGTGCGCTCGCAGCGTGTCATCGAGATCATGGCCGAGGCCACGAACGTGATCGCCGAGGGCGAGGTGCTGCAGCTGATGAACGCCCGCGACCCGGACACGACCGAGCAGCGCTACCTCGAGGTGATCCACCGCAAGACCGCGCAGCTGTTCCAGGCCGGCGCCGAGGTGGCGGCCGTGGTCAGCGGCGCGCCGGTCGAGCTGCAGCGAACGCTGGCCCGTTACGGCCGGCACCTGGGCACCGCCTACCAGCTGATCGATGACGTGCTGGACTACGACTCGGATCCGGAAACCCGTGGCAAGAACCTCGGCGACGATCTTGCGGAAGGCAAGCCGACGCTGCCGCTGATCCACGCGCTGCGCAACAGCGCTGCCGCGACCGCGGCGCTGATCCGCCAGGCGATTGCCGGCGACGGACTCGCGCAGCTCGGCCCGATCCTGGCCGCAATTGAATCGACCGGGGGCCTTGAGTACACTGCGCGGCTCGCGCAAGCCGAGGCAGAACAGGCGCTCGCCGCACTCGCGGCGCTGCCGGAATCGCCGTTCCGCTCAGGGCTCGCCGCGCTGGCCCGCTTCGCGATCGAACGCAGGCATTGAGTCGAAATTTCGGGGTGTAGCTCAGCCTGGTAGAGCGCTACGTTCGGGACGTATAGGTCGCAGGTTCAAATCCTGTCACCCCGACCAGTCATCACCAATGAGTTGCGCCATCAACTCGCCACCGGTTCCCCCCAAGGGTGCCGGCACTCCACCAGCGGTGGACGCTTAGGTATTGGTCCCGATGCATCCAGCGGCCCGACCGCGTTAGCGTTGCTGCCAGTTGGCGTGGACCGCGCGGTTTGGCGCGCGCGAGTGCTGGCGGAGAGTCCGGGAGACAGCCATGAAACGAAAGCTTGGCCTGATGGGCATGGCGCTGGCACTGGGCATGGGCGCTGCGCATGCGAGGGAATGCAACGGCATTCCGTTTCCGGATCGCGTCCAGGTCGGCGGTGCCGAACTGGCGCTCAATGGCCTCGGCATCCGCAAGGCGACGTTCTTCAAGGTGCGCGTGTACGTGGCTGCGCTCTATGTCGCGACGCCAGGCAACGATCCGAACACCCTGATCGCAGCGGGCACGCCCGTCGAGCTGACGCTCCATTTCGTACGCAATGTCAGCGTCGACGAGCTCACCAATGCCTGGAAAGAGGGCTTTTCCCGCAACGCCGGCGGCCGGGTACCGGCGCTCAGTGAACGGATCGCGCGGCTGAATAGCTGGATGACGAGCATCAAGGCAGGCCAGCATCTGACGTTCATTCGCCGACCCGGCGCGGGCATCGAAGTGGACGTCAACGGCACGGTGCGCGGAACCATCGAGGGCGACGATTTCGCGAATGCGTTCCTGTCGATCTGGCTGGGCGCCGAACCGCCGAACCCGGAGCTCAAGAGCGGCCTGCTGGGCGGAGCCTGCGGTTAGGTGAATTCAGACATTCGACCGGTGTGCGTGGGCCTACCACCAAGGCCCGTACAGCGCGATCAGGATCGCAATCACCACCGCCGCGCCGGCGTTGAAGCGACGCTCGAGGAACTCGGGCATCGTGTAGATCGCGTTCTCGAGGAAGACCGGCACGAAGTACTTGCCGACGACGTAGCCGGACCCCTCCGGACCGCGACGCGGCGCACAGCCGCCACATGACGTAAGTCGTCACAATTACAAGCTTAAATGGCATCACATGACAGGTAACTTCCCATAATCATGCACTGCAAAAAACGCCCGGGCGGCCGCAGGTTCCATGCGTTATATTGTTTGGATCACGACCCACTCTTAGGCATGGCAAGCCTGTTGCCAGGCCGCCCTGTCTGCGACGGAAGACCTTAGATGATTTCAAAGGATCAAGTCAGCGCGGTCATTGAACTGTGGAAGGACGTCCTGAAGGTCTCGGACGTCGAGATGGACCGCGGCTTCGCCGACCTGGGCGGCACCTCGCTCGCCGCCAACCAGTTCGTCGCGCGCCTCGGCCAGCAGTTCGGCATCAAGGTGCCGGTGATCCGCGTGTTCGAGTACCCGACGTTGCGGCTGCTGCTGCGTTTCCTCGTCGAGGGCGCCGTGGCACCGCCGGCCAAGACCGCCGCAACCACGTCGAAATCGCGCGCGGCCAAGCCCTCGAAGACGATCCGCGAGAACCACGACGTCGCGATCATCGGCATGGCCTGCCGTTTCCCCGGTGCACGCAACCTCGAGGAGTTCTGGAAGAACCTGCTCGATGGACGCGACACGATCACGATCCTCGATGACGCGACGCTCAGTCCCGAAGTGCCGGCCGAGATGCGCAACGACCCGCGCTACGTTCGCGCCGCGGGACTGATCGACGATCCGTATGGCCTCGATGCCGAGTTCTTCGCGATCAACCCGGCCGAAGCGAAGCTCATCGATCCGCAGCAACGCGTGCTGCTGGAGGTGTCGTGGCACGCGCTCGAGCACGCCGGCGAGGCGCCGGGGCGCATGACCGAGCGCGTGGCCGTGTACGCCGGCACCGAAGACAACAGCTACTACCGCAACGACATCGTGCCGTTCCCGACTGCCGAGCGGCGCGCCGGGCGTTTCTCGATCATGACGGGGAACGAGAA
>JAFEDW010000128.1 GCA_018241455.1 Pseudomonadota bacterium
AGGAAGGCGATCGTGCCGGCGTGCTGCGGCCGCTCGGCGATGAACGCCTCGGTCGCCGTGACCATGGCGGCGAGCCCGCTTTTCATGTCGGCTGCGCCCCGCCCGTAGATCACGCCGTCGCGGATGGCCGGCACGAAAGGGTCCGAGGCCCATTCATCGAGCGGCCCGGTCGGCACGACATCGGTGTGACCGGCGAAACACAGCGTCGGCGCCCCCTGGCCACGCACCGCCCAAAGGTTCTCGACCTTGCCATAGCGCAGCGGCTCGATGCGAAAGCCCGATCGCGCCAGGCGTTCAGCCATCGATTGCTGGCAGCCTGCGTCTTCGGGAGTCAGGGATTTCCGGGCGATCAATTCGAGCGCAAAATCGACGGTGGGCGACATCGGTTTCCTGTGCAAGAAGGGACGGACGCGGGCCACGCGTCTTATACGGTGCGCGCGCTGGCGGGGCAAGTACCCAAGATGGCTGTTACCGCAGGAAATTCAATGCGATAGGCTCGGTGGCCCCGAGTGAAATATAACTGTCATACAGCCGGACTATAAAGGCGCCTGACATTTCAAGGCACCACCTCCTGCACATCCAATATCCAAGGGGACAGACCAGTGAGCATTCGCAGCATCAGATTCACGGCGCTTGCCGCCATTCTCGGGCTGGCAGCCGCCTCAGGCGTGGCGTCGGCGGTCGACATCTCCGGCGCCGGCGCGACCTTCCCATATCCTGTCTACGCCAAGTGGGCCGAGGCCTACAAGGCCAAGACGGGCGATGGCCTGAACTACCAGTCGATCGGATCGGGCGGCGGCATCAAGCAGATCAAGGCAGCGACCGTGACCTTCGGCGCTTCCGACAAGCCGCTCGAAGCAAAGGACCTGAACGATTCCGGTTTGGTGCAGTGGCCGATGGTGATCGGCGGCGTCGTGCCGGTCGTCAACGTGCCAGGCGTCAAGGCGGGCACGCTGCAGCTCGACGGCCCGACGCTGGCGAGCATCTACATGGGCGAGATCTCCAAATGGAACGACGCGCGCATCAAGGCGCTCAATCCGAAGGTGGCGCTGCCCAACCTCGCGATCGCACCCGTGTACCGCTCGGACGGCTCCGGCACGAACTTCCTGTTCACGAACTACCTTTCGACGGTCAGCCCCGCATTCAAGAGCAAGGTCGGGGCCAATACCTCGGTGGAATGGCCGACCGGCATCGGCGCGAAGGGCAACGAAGGCGTGGCCAACATGACCGCGCAGACCTCCGGCGCGATCGGCTACGTGGAATATGCCTACGCGAAGCAGAACGCAATGGCCTACGTGCGCCTCAAGAATAGCGCTGGCAAATACGTCTCGCCCGAAGCCGCAGCGTTCCAGGCCGCCGCCGCCAATGCCGATTGGGAAAAGGCCGATGGATTCTTCCTCATCCTGACCGACCAGCCAGGTGCCGCAAGCTGGCCGATCACCGGCGCCAGCTTCATCATCATGCATCGCGAGCCGAAGGACGCAGCCGCTGCGCTGGCGGCCTTGCGCTTCTTCGCCTGGGCCTACAAGGACGGCGTCGACCTGGCCAAGCAGCTCGACTATGTGCCGCTGCCTGAAAAGGTTGTTAAGCTGGTCGAGAAGACCTGGACGGCCTCGATCAAGAGCGGAGGCAAGCCGGTTTGGCAGGGTAAGTAGGCGCCTCAACGAGCGCCGTCCAAGTTCTCAAGGTTGCACGGGCAGCCGGAGTTCGCCACGGCTCCGGCTGCCCGTCTGTCTGCTTCGCCTGAGGGGATCCATGAATACGCCAGCCGTCGCCCTCACCGGGCACCTGCGCCGGGAGGCCCGCACCGAACGGGTATTCCGTGTAGCGACGCTGGCTTCGGCGCTGTTGGTGCTGCTGTTGCTGGCCGGCGTCATCTGTACGCTGATCGAAGGCAGCTGGCCCGCGCTCAAAGTGTTCAAGTGGTCGTTCGTTACGGGTGAACGATGGAATCCGGTCACTGATGTATACGGCGCACTGACGCCGCTCTACGGCACGATCGTCACTTCGGTGATCGCGCTCGTGATCGCGGTGCCGCTGAGCTTTGGCATCGCGGTGTTCCTGACCGAGATCTGTCCTCTATGGCTGCGCGGTCCGGTGAGCACGGCGATCGAACTGCTGGCTTCGGTGCCGAGCATTGTCTATGGCATCTGGGGCCTGTTCGTGCTGGCGCCGATCCTGCAGCACAGCGTGCAGCCTTGGCTCATCGATCACGTGGGTTCGCTCCCGGTCGTCGGCGCACTGTTCCAGGGTCCGCCGTTCGGCATCGGCCTGCTGACCGCCGGCATCGTGCTGGCGATCATGGTGCTGCCGTTCGTGACTTCGGTGATGCGCGAGGTGTTCCGCATGACGCCGGTGGCGTTGAAGGAAGCCGCCTACGGCCTCGGCGCGACGCAGTGGAACGTCGTGTGGGATGTCGTGCTGCCCTGGTCGCGCACCGGCGTGATCGGCGGCATCATGCTCGGCCTCGGCCGCGCGCTCGGCGAGACGATGGCCGTGACGTTCGTGATCGGCAACGCCCACCGCATCAGCGCATCGCTCCTCGCGCCGTCGACGACCATCTCGGCCGCCATTGCCAACGAATTCGCCGAGGCGGTCGGCGACCTGTACACATCGGCGCTGTTCGCGCTTGGGCTGCTGCTGTTCGTGCTCACTTTCGCGGTAATTGCTGCCGCCCGCTTCATGCTGCTGCGGCTCGAGCGCGGCGCGGTGAAACGCAAATGAGCACGCTGCGCCGCCGCCGCATCATGAACTTCGTGGCCTTTTCGGCCTCGATGTTCGCCACGGCCATTGGACTGGCGCTGCTCGGTGCGATCCTGTGGACCTTGCTGTCCAAGGGCGTCGGCGCGGTCAATCTCGCGGTATTCACGCAAATGACGCCGGGCCCCGGCAGCGCCGGCGGACTGCTGAATGCGATCTTCGGCAGCGTCATCATGACCTTGCTCGGCATCCTGATCGGCGCGCCGATCGGATTGCTGGCCGGCACCTACCTGGCCGAATACGGGCGTGGCACGCGCCTCAGCACCGTGGTGCGCTTCATCAACGACGTGCAGCTCAGCGCGCCCTCGATCATCGTCGGCCTGTTCGTCTACATGCTGCTGGTGATCCGCATGGGGCATTTCTCGGCCATTGCCGGCGCGGTGGCGCTGGCGGTGATCGCGCTGCCGGTGATGGTGCGCACCACCGAGGACATGCTCAACCTCGTGCCGCGCAGCATGCGCGACGGCTCGGCCGCGCTGGGCGCGCAGCCGTGGCGCACGATCACGCACATCGTCTATCCGGCCGCGCGCAACGGCCTGCTGACCGGCGCGATGCTGGCGGTGGCTCGCATCAGCGGCGAGACGGCGCCACTGCTGTTCACGGCGCTCAACAACCAGTTCTGGAGCAGCGACCTGACACGCCCGATGGCCAACCTGCCGGTGGTGATCTTCCAGTTCGCGATGAGCCCGTACAAGGACTGGCAGCAGCTGGCCTGGGTCGGCGCGCTGCTGATCACGTTGTTCGTGCTGGTGCTCAGCGTCATCGCGCGCTCGATCTCGACGCTGTTCGGCCAGCACTCCAACCCGGGCGAGTAGGCCAGGCAAATGGACAAGACACATGGACAAGATTGAACTGGGCCAGCACATCCTCAGCCGCTACAACGAGGACCTCGAGCAGCTGCGCACCGACGTGTTGCAGATGGGCGGCCTGGCCGAATCGCAGCTGCGCGAGGCGCTGCGCGCCCTCGCCACCAGCGACAGCGACCTGGCCGCCGAAGTGGCCAAGCTGGAAGCGCGCATCAACCAGATGGAAGTCGACATCGACGATGAGTGCAACCGCACGCTGGCGACGCGCGCGCCGGCCGCTTCCGACCTGCGCCTGGTGATCGCGATCATCAAGACCATCACCGACCTGGAGCGCGTCGGCGACGAGGCGCACAAGATCGCCAACATCGTGGCGCGGCGCGGTGCGCTCGACCGCGGCGGCATCGACGGTTACCGCATCGTGCGGCATCTCGGCAACGTCTCGCTGTCGCTGCTGCACGATGCGCTCGACGTGTTCGCGCGGCTCGATGCGCCGGCGGCGGTGGCGGCGGTGCGGCGCGACCGGCAGATCGACGAGGAATACGACGCGATCCAGCGCCAGTGCATGACCTTCATGATCGAGGATCCGCGCACGATCCGCGCGATGATCGACCTGATGTGGGTGGCGCGCGCGCTCGAGCGCATCGGCGATCATGCCAAGAACATCTGCGAGTACGTGATCTACATGGTCGGCGGGCGCGACGTGCGCCATGTCGCGATCGAGGACGTCGAGCGGCAGCTCGGCGCACAGGTGGCGGCGGGTTCCGCGGCCGCCGCGGATGCGCCGTCAGCAGGGGCTGGCAATTGAACGACAGCGTTACCGCGGGTGTCGCCGGACCGCGCGCGTTGGTGCAGGACCTGAGCTTCTATTACGGCACGTTCAAGGCGCTGAAGCGCCTGAACATGCCGATCGCGGACCGGCGCGTGACCGCGCTGATCGGCCCATCCGGCTGTGGCAAGAGCACCTTCCTGCGCTGCTTCAACCGCATGCACGACCTGCAGCCCGGCGCGCGCTACGAGGGCTCGATCATCCTGCATCCCGAGGACATCGACCTGGTCGGCCGCGAAGTCGATCCGATCGACGTACGCATGCGCATCGGCATGGTGTTCCAGAAACCGAATCCATTTCCGACCTCGATCGCCGATAACGTCACCTACGGGCTGCGCCTGCGCGGCATGAAGAGCCGCACGCAGCTCGCGCACGCTGTCGAACAGGCGCTGCGCGGCGCCGCGCTCTGGGATGAAGTCAAGGATAGGCTGCACTCGTCCGCGTTGGCGCTGTCGGGCGGCCAGATGCAGCGGCTGTGCATCGCGCGCGCGCTGGCGACGAATCCGGAAATGATCCTGTTCGACGAGCCGACCTCGGCGCTCGATCCGATCGCGACGGCCAAGATCGAGGAGCTGATCGCGGCGCTGCGCGAGCAGGTTACGGTGCTGATCGTCACGCACAACATGCAGCAGGCGGCGCGCATTTCCGATTTCACCGCCTTCATGTTCCTCGGTGAGCTCATCGAGTACGCGAGCACGGCCACGCTGTTCACCAATCCGTCACAAAAGCGCACCGAAGACTACATTACGGGCCGCTACGGCTGACATCGGCTCCCCCCGCGATCCGGTTGTCATCGGATTGTCATACACATTGGATACCTTGCGCGCCATCCAGAGCGCCGCGAGCGGCCGCTCCGGGCCCAAGCTGAAGCAACGATTCCAATTCAGGAGCGCGATTCATGTCCAAGCAGATTATTGCCGCATTGGCGATTGCGGGCTGCGGCCTCGCGATGACGGCGCAGGCCGATACGGCCGTGACGGAGAACACCACGATCGGCGGCAAGGCCTTCATCGACCTCACCAGCCTCGACCAGAAGGTCGCCGACGTGAAGACGGCAGCCAGCGGCACCGGCGTCGACGTGAAGCGCTTCTACTTGGTCGCCAACCACACCTTCGATGACGTGTGGTCGGCGAACATCACGACGGATTTCAACTACGTCAGCGCCGATTCCCAGACGCAGCTGTACATCAAGAAGGCCTACCTGCAGGCGAAGGTGTCCAACGCGTTCTGGGTGCGCGCGGGTTCCGCCGATCTCGGCTGGGTGCCGTTCGTCGAGGACGTCTACGGCTACCGCTATGTCGAGAACGTGCTGATCGACCGCACCAAGTTCGGTACCTCGGCCGACTGGGGCATTCACATGGGCGGCAAGCTCGCCGACGGCACCGTCGGCTATGCGCTGTCGTTCATCGAGGGCAACGGCTACAAGAATCCGACTCGTTCCAAGTCGCTCGACGTGGAGGGCCGCGTGAGCTTCACGCCGGTGAAGGGCCTGACGGCGGCACTCGGTTTCTACAGCGGCAAGCTCGGCAAGGACGTCGAGGGCACGGCCACGCCGGTCGTGCACACGGCGTCGCGCTACAACGCGCTGCTGGCCTACGCGAACGACACGTTCCGGATTGGTGGCGAGTATGTCACGGCCGACAACTGGACCGCAGTGACCTCGGCAGCGAAGGATTCGGCCGACGGCTTTTCCGCCT
>JAFEDW010000129.1 GCA_018241455.1 Pseudomonadota bacterium
TCGACGAGCAGGTCGTTGGGCCATTTGAGCCGCAGCTCCAGCGGCTCGAGGCGCGCCAGCGCGCGCCGCGCGCACACCCCGACCGCGAGACTCAGCGCCGCGGCGCCTTTCGGGAGCGCAGCGAAACTCCATGCGAGCGACAGGCACAGCGCGCCCCCGGGCGGCGCGAACCACTGGCGGGCGCTGCGCCCGCGGCCGGCGCTCTGGTACTCGGCGGCGAGAAAATCGAAGCGGCCCGACGGCAGATCGCCGTTGTCGTCCGCCACGCCAGCTGCGCCGGCCGCGCCGGCCGCGCCGCGGGCCAGCAGCGCACTATTCGTCGAGGCGAGCGACCAGGCCACCTCCGCGCGGCGCAGGCGCGCGCGCAAGTCGGGCTCCAGCAAAGCGGTGATCGTCTCCGCGCTGAGCGGTGTCACCGCATGGACCATGCGGTAGCCGCGATGGGTCGTCGCATCGATCGCGACGCCGAGCTCCTGCAGTGCGCCGACCGCCTTCCAGATCGCCGAGCGGCTGACCTGCTGTTCGGCGGCGAGTTGCTCGCCCGAATGCACCTCGCCGTCGGCGAGCGCGGCGAACACCCGCTGTGCCAGCGTCGTGCTCATGCGGCCACGTCGGGTATTTCCGCGAGCATGCAGCGCACGCTGCCGCCGCCGATGCGCTCGATCGTCGGCACCGGCACGGCGAGGATCGTATCGACGCAGCCGCGCAGCCGATCGAGCAGCGGCCCGGCCAGCGCCGCGCGCGCGCTGGCCGACATGACCAGCACCGAAGCGTCGCCGAGCGCCTCGTCCCAGGTGGCGAGCTCGAGCATGTTGCCCGCGAAGGCATTCACGGCCGCACGGTCGATCTCGATGAGCTCGCGCCCGGCCGCGCGCAGCCGCGCGAGCACGCGCTCGCGGTCCGCCGCGGCGATGGATTCGCTGCACACCATCGCGCTGCGCGAGCCGATCCACATCATCACGTTGGTGTGGTACCAGGCTTGCCCGTGCGCATCGACGGCGTCGAACACCACGGCTTCGTAGTCCATCGCCCGGGCCCATTCGAGCGCGATCGATTCGTCGGTGCGCGCCGAGCGGCAGGCGTAGGCGACGCGCGTCACGTGATCGAGAACCAGGCTCCCGGTGCCCTCGAGGAAACGCCCGGACTGTTCGTGCGCGGTCAGGTCGAGCTGGCGGCGCGGCGTGAAGCCGCCGGCCCTGCAGGCCTGGTCGATGAGCTCCGCGCGGCGTTCGAGCCGTCGGTTCGGCGCCAGCATCGGATACAGCACCACGGTGCCATCGGCATGGAAGCTTACCCAGTTGTTCGGGAACACGGCGTCGGGTTTCGGCGGTTGCGCGGTGTCGGTGGCGACAACGGCGCGCACGCCTTCGGAGCGCAGCGCCTGCGTGAGGCCGGTGAACTCGTCGAGCGCTGCCTGCGCCGCGGCTGCATCGCTGCCGCGGTCACGCTGGTGCGGATTGCTGGCGGCGGTCTGGACGTTGTAGCCGAAGGCCGCCGGCCGCACCATGAGCACCGTGCCCGCGCACTGCCGCGCACGCTCGATCATCGGGCCGCGCCCCCTTCTGGTGTGCGCTGCATTATGGAATGCCTCGGATCCTTGTTGCGCCTGCGATGGCCTTTCGTCGTTTCAATAGACTGATCTGTAAGGTTTTTATTACTGACGCCCAATGGGCGGCCGCTCTCGTGCGGTCGTTAATTGTGCAACGCATAGCGCCTGGGTTAGCATGCCCGCGCACTCGCACCCCTTTCCACGATCGAACCAGCGCAGCCCTTTTTAAGAACCCGTGATCCCGCCCCGAGTCATCCGCAAGTACGCCAACCGTCGCCTGTACGATGCGACCGCCAGCCGTCACGTCACGCTCGAAGACATCCGTCGTCTGATCGCCGGCGGCGAGCGGGTACAGGTCGTCGACGACCGATCGGGCGAAGACCTGACGCGCGCCGTGCTGCTGCAGATTATCTCCGAGCAGGAACAATTCGGCTCGCCCGTGCTAAGCGTGCAATTGCTCGAGGGCATTATCCGCTTCTACGGCAATCCGGTGCAGGACATGCTGTCGCGCTACCTCGAGCAGAGCCTCGGCACCGTCATGCAGCAGCAGCGCTCGGTGCAGGCGCAGATGGCCAAGGCGATGGAAGCGCCGCTGGCGCCGTTGGCCGAACTGACGCGCCAGAACATGGAGATGTGGAGCCGCATGCAGGCGCAGATGCTGGCGGCGCTCAATCCGCACGCGAATCCGCCCGCCGCTCCCGCCGCGCCCGCGGGGCCCGAAGCACCGCCGGCGCCGGACGAAGAATCCCCGCAGTAATTTTCAAGGATACGCATGGATCTCAAGGGCAAGACCGTCGCCGTCACGGGCGCCGCCCGCGGCATTGGCCGCTCGATATCAGAAGCATTTGCCGCAGCCGGCGCGAACCTCGCGTTGATCGATGTGCCGGATGCCGACCTCGGCGCAGCACTCGCGGCCTGCGGCGCGCTCGGCGTCACGGCGCGGGGCTACGCCGCCAATGTCGCGGATGAAACGCAGGTCGGCGCCACCTTCGATGCGATCGTGCGCGATTTCGGACGGCTCGACGGCGTGATCAACAATGCCGGCATCATCCGCGACGCGCTGCTCGTCAAGGCGAAGGACGGCGAAGTCACCGGCAAGATGAGCCTGGCGCAGTGGCAGGCGGTCATCGACGTGAACCTGACCGGCGTGTTCCTGTGCGGGCGCGAGGCGGCCGAGCGCATGATCAAGCTCGGCAACGGTGGCGTGATCGTCAATATTTCCAGCATTTCGCGCCACGGCAATGTCGGCCAGTCGAACTACGCGGCCGCGAAAGCGGGCGTCGCAACGCTGGCGGTGGTGTGGGCACGCGAACTCGCGCGCTACGGCATTCGCGCGGGCGCGATCGCGCCGGGCTTCACGCACACCGCGATCCTCGATGCGATGAAGCCGGAGATCCTCGAGAAGATGATCGCGCCGGTACCGATCGGACGACTCGGGAGACCGGAGGAAATCGCCCATGCCGCGCGGTTCATCTTCGAGAACGAGTTCTTCACCGGCCGGGTCATCGACCTCGACGGCGGCCTCAGGCTGTAGGATGCGTTGCGTTAAACGAGGTGCGTTCCAGGCCTGCTGGCCTGGTGAGTATTTTTATTTTATTAATATAAAACAAATACTTAAATAGAATCTGGCCGCCCTGGTTCCGGCGCGACCGATTTCTCTTGCACTGCATACAAATCGGCGCTAAGATCTTTTCCGCAGTGAGCCCAAGACCCCACATTCATCCGGAGCCCCACATGACCGACCGTACTTTCGACCCGACCGCGCTGATCGAGTCCTATCGCGACGCGCTGGCCCCCGCCATCCATGCGCAGCAGGAAGCCCTGAAGGCTTTCGAGCGCGTGGCCCGCTACCAGTACGCCGTTGCCGGCGACTACCTCGAGTGGACGCTGACGCAGGCGCAGGCTGTCCTCGCCGCCAAGAGCCCCGCCGAGCTGGCTGCCAAGCAGGCCGAGCTGGGTTCGAAGATCAGTGAGCAGCTGCGCGGCCGCGTGCAGGAACTGACCACGATCACCAGCGAGTCGCAGAGCACGCTGAACCAGCTGTTCAACGAAGCGACCGCGAAGGTCGTCGAACTGTCGAAGAAAGCCGCCTAAGGCGCTCTTCGCCCGACGCTGACAGAGACAGGCCCCGGGATGGTCGATCCGTCCCGGGGCCTTCTGCCAATGAAGACCGAACTGCAGCCCGCCCTCGCGCCACAGCCCCAGGCCGTGCGTGAATTGCGCTCGCAACTCGCGACCGCGGTGCCGGGCGTCAACGATTACCTGCGTGCCTGGGCCGACTGGTCGCTGGGCTTGAGCCTCGCGCCCGAGCGCCAAAGCGCGCTGTTCCAATCGGCGCTGGCCTACGGCGCTGACAGCCTGCGATTTGCGCTGCAGGCGATGGCCGCCACGCCGGCTCCGACCGCGAATGGTGATGCGGGCTTCGCCGGCGCCAGTTGGGAACACTGGCCGTTCAATGTCTACGCGCACACGCACCAGAACCTGAAGGACTGGAGCGGCGAAGTGCTGGCTGCGGCCGACGGCGTGTCGCCCGAGAACGCGCAACGCCTGGAATTCCTGCGCCGGCAGTGGCTGAACCTGACCTCGCCGGTGCACTACCTGCCGACCAATCCGGAGTTGCTCGAGCAGACGCGCCGCGAAGGCGGCGCCAACCTGCTGCGCGGTGCACAGCACTGGATCGAAGACCTCGCGCGCACGCTGGGCGGTGGCGCCGCGCCGGGTACCGAGAATTTCCGCGTCGGCGAGCAGGTCGCGGTCACGCCGGGCAAGGTCGTGATGCGCAATGAACTCGCGGAGCTGATCCAGTACAGCCCGCAGACTGACAGCGTCTACGCCGAGCCGATCCTGATCACGCCGGCGTGGATCATGAAGTACTACATCCTCGATCTCTCGCCGCACAACTCGCTGGTCAATTACCTCGTGGGCCAGGGCCACACGGTGTTCATGCTGTCGTGGAAGAACCCGACGGCGGCCGACCGGAACCTGGCGATGGACGACTACGTGCGGCTAGGCTTCCGCGCCGCGCTCGACGCGGTGCAGGCCATCGTGCCGGGCCGCCGCGTGCACACGGTCGGCTACTGCATCGGCGGCACGTTGCTGTCGATCGCCGCGGCGGCGCTCGCGCGCGACGGCGATACGCGCATCGCATCGATCACGTTGTTCGCCGCACAGACCGATTTCAGCGAGCCGGGCGAGCTGTCACTGTTCATCTCGCCCAGCCAGCTCGCCGCGCTCGAAGCGCAGATGCAGCGCGACGGCGTGTTGAGCAGCGAAAGCATGGGCGCAGCGTTCGCGCTGCTCCGCTCGAGCGAGCTGATCTGGGCGCCGGCCGTCAACCAGTACCTGCGCGGACAGCGTGCACCACTCAATGATTTGATGGCCTGGAATGCCGACGGCACGCGCATGCCCTGCCGCATGCACAGCGAATACCTCGAGCGGCTCTACCTGCACAATGAGCTCGCGGCAGGCACGTTCACCGTCGACGGCAAACCGGTCAACCTCAGCCAGATCACCGTTCCCATGTTCGTCGTCGGCACCGAGACGGATCACGTTGCGCCCTGGCATTCCGCGTTCAAGACGCGCGCGCTGACGCGCTCGAATGACTACAGCTTCGTGCTGACCAGCGGCGGCCACAACGCCGGCATCATCAGCGGGCCGGTGAATCCGAAGCGCCGCCATCGAGTCTATCGCTGGAGCGATGCGACTGCCGCCGCCAGTCCCGATCAATACCTGGCCGACGCGCAACTGCAAGCCGGTTCATGGTGGCCGACCTGGCAGCAGTGGCTCGTGGCGCATTCGGCGCCCGGACTCGTCGCGCCGCCGCCGCTGGGTAATTCCGCTGCGGGCTACGTGCCGCTGGCCGACGCGCCCGGCGGCTACGTACGCGGCTAGACCAGCAGCGCGGCCGCCTCGGTCAGCGACTTGTCGAGGGTCGCCACCAGCCAGTCGATCTCCGCCTCCGTGATGACGAGCGGCGGCGACATGATGATGCTGTCGCGCACCGCGCGCAGCATGAGCCCGTTGGCGACGCAGCGATCGCGCACGGCGGTTCCGGCCGGGCCTTCCTTGTCACCAAACCGCAGGTTCGTGCCCTTCTTGCGCACGATCTCGACCGCGCCGATGAGCCCGAGCGAGCGCACTTCACCGACGATCGGGTTGTCGAGCAGCCGCTGCAGCGCCTTGTTGAGGTACGGGCCGGTCACCTCGGCGGTGCGCTTTACCAGCCCCTCGCGCTCGATGATCTCGATGTTGCGCAAGGCCACAGCGGCGCAGGTCGGGTGCCCCGAGTACGTGAAGCCGTGGTAGAACTCGTCGTCACCTTTCCGCAGCAATTCGATGATCTCGTGCGAGACCACTGTCGCCGAGATCGGCAAATACCCCGATGACAGGCCCTTGGCCATCGTCACGATGTCGGGCTCCAGCCCGAAGTGCTGGTGGCCGAACCACTGACCCAGCCGGCCGAAGCCGCAGATCACCTCGTCGGCGACCAGCAGCACGCCG
>JAFEDW010000012.1 GCA_018241455.1 Pseudomonadota bacterium
CCGCAGGCGCGCGGCGCGCTCGTGCGGATCGCTCGAGCCGTCCAGGACATCGGCCTGCAACTGCAGCGCCGCCAGCGGCGTGCGCAGCGCGTGCGCCGCGTCGGCGATGAAGTGCCGCTCGCGCTGCAGGGCCTGGCCCTGCCGCGCGAGCAGCCGGTTGATCTCCTCGACCAGTGGCACGACCTCGGTCGGCAGCGCATCGGCCTGCAAGGCCTCGCCCGACAACACGTCGCGGCGCGACACCGCCGCCGCCACCTCGCGCACCGGCTGCAGCAGCGCGCGGATGACCAGCGCGATGACAAGCGCGAGCAGCGGCAGCAGCACGAACACCGGCAGGAAAGCGGCGAGCGCCGCGGCCTCGGCCTGGTCGTCGCGAGTATCGGTCGGCTGCGCGATCTCGATGCGGCGCCCACCCAGCACCGCGGTGTAGACGCGGTACCACTTGTTGCCGAGCAGCTGCTCGGAAAATCCCGGCGTCGCGCGCAGCGGGGAGCGCAACGCCGCCGAGGAGGAATACTGCAGCCTGCCGTCGGCATCCCACACGCCGATCACGATGTCCTCATCGGCATTGGCGGGCCGCGGCGGAGCGGCGCCGTCGCGGCCGGCCACGATGCCGGCGATCTGCTGCAGCTGGTTGTCCAGCAGCTCCTTCGTCTCGCGGTTGACGTAGCGGTAAGCCAGCGCCGCCGACACGACGCCCACGACCGACACGGCAATCCACAGCGATACCAGCAGCCGCCGGCGTAGCGATATCACGGGCCGGTTGCCACGCGCCACCCGATGCCGCGCACATTCTCGATCTGCTCGCCGCCGATCTTCTGCCGCAGCCCGTGCAACAGGAACTCGATGGCGTTGCTCTCCACGCTATCGGCCCAACCGTAGATGCGCGCCTCGAGCTGGGCACGCGACAGCAACGTGCCGGGACGCTGCATCAGCGCGTGCAGCAACGCGTATTCACGCGCGGTGAGCTGGATGCGGCGGCCGTCGCGCGTGACGGTTCGCGAGGTCGTGTCGAGCGAGAGCACCGCGGTCTTGAGCTCGGGCTTGACGCGCCCGCTGTGGCGGCGCACCAGCGCGCGGATGCGCGCCTTGAGCTCGGCGAGCTCGAACGGCTTGACCAGGAAGTCGTCCGCACCCTGGTCGAGTCCCAGCACGCGGTCATTGAGCGAATCGCGCGCGGTGATGACCAGTACCGGAATGTTGTTGCCGGCGCGCCGGATATGGCGGATGACCTCGATGCCGGACTTGCGCGGCAAGCCCCAATCGAGCAGCGCGACGTGGAATTCGTTGGCACCGTTCTGCAGCGCCGTCTCGGCCTGCGCGCCATCGTGCACCCAGTCCACGACGTAGCCCTCGTCGGTCAGTCCACGGACCAGGCTGGCGCCGATCATGGGATCATCTTCGACGATCAGGACTCGCATTGGTGGTTCTCGCCAGCGCGGAATGCCCGGCAGTATCCATACGATACCTTAGCGCAAAATTAGCGTCTGGCTAACCGCAGGCTAATGCAGGCCGCCGACACTGTGCTCATGGCGTGGCCCGACGGGCGCCGCGCTGCCAGGCTCCAAGGTCGCATCGCCTTCAAAGCGAGAATCGCCGCATGCACAAGACACGAACGGGGACGCTGTACCTGCTGCTGGCAGTGCTCGCGACCGGCGCCGCGAATGCCGCCGCGCCGCTGAGCGATTCACGCGAAGACGCCGGCGAACTCGGCGACTCGCTGCAGTTTGCCGTGCCGCTCGCCGCCCTCGCGTTGACCTACACGCTGGCTGCTCCGGATCGACCGGGCGTCGGCGCCCTCGATTTCAACGCGCGCCGGCTGCTGCACCTCGACGGTTCACCGCGTCACGACCTGGCACTGGCGCTCGGCCGCTCGGTCGTCGCGACGGAAACCCTGAAATTCGCGGTGAATGAGAATCGGCCGAACGGCGGGGACCACTCCTTCCCTTCGGGCCACACGGCGTTCGCCTTCACCGGCGCGGAATTCATCCGCAAGGAGTATGGATGGCGCTGGGGCGTGCCGTCGTATGCCGTGGCCGGCTACGTCGGCTGGTCGCGCGTGGCCGCACGCGAGCACTACACCCACGACGTGCTGGCCGGCGCACTCATCGGCATCCTGTCGAACCATGACCTGCGCGAAATGCGCACGCGCCATGGGCTGCTCAGCGTCGCGCCGGTGGCCGTGCAGGACGAAGGCCGCACCGGCCTGTTGCTGCAGTTCACCTTCGCCTACTGAAACGCTCAGGCGGCGTCGATTGCGCGGCGCATGACCAGTGCGTCTTCGCGGCCGGAGACCGCCTGGTAGTAGCCGCGCCGCACGCCGATCTGGCGAAACCCCAGTGCCTCATACAGGCGCACCGCGGCCGTGTTGGCCGGCCGCACCTCGAGGAACACGACCGCGGCGCCGGCGCTGGCGGCGAGGCCCAGCAGGTGCATCATCAGCGCGCGGCCCAGACCGCGGTTGCGGAACTCCTCGCGCACGCACACATTCAGCAGGTGCGCCTCGCCGGCGCCGCAGGCGATGATGCCGTAGCCAACCGTGACGACGTCCAGCTCGAGCACGGCACATCGATATCCGACTCTCAGGCAATCGCTGAAGATGCCCGCGGTCCACGGGAACGGATAGACCCGTTGCTCGATCTCGACCACCGCGGCGACATCCGCTTCCTCCATCGGCCGCAGGCGCATTTGCGGCAGCCCATCCGGATCGCGCTCCACGGCCATGCGCCTCACCCGCCGGCGCTGCGCGACGTGCCGCGCAGTTTCGCCAGTTCGCGCTGTACGAAGCGCAGGTCGGTCCATGACTTGCGTTTCTCGCTCGGGCTGCGCAGCAGGTAGGCCGGGTGATAGGTGACGATCAACGGTGTGCCCTGCGTGCCGAAGCGGTGCACGACGCCGCGCAGCTTGCCGATCGGCGTATCGGTGGCCAGCAGGCTTTGCGCCGCGATGCGCCCGACCGCCAGCATCAGCCGCGGCGCGATCAGGTCGATCTGCCGCTGCAGGTAAGGCAGGCAGCAGCGCACTTCCTCGGGCGCCGGATCGCGATTGCCGGGTGGGCGGCACTTGAGCACGTTGGCGATGTACACGGTTTCGCGCGGCGAGCGCATCGCGCGCAGCATCGAATTGAGCAGTTGGCCGGCGCGGCCCACGAAGGGCTCGCCCTGGCGGTCTTCATCGGCGCCGGGCGCCTCGCCCACCACCAGCAATTCGGCCGCGCGGTTGCCGACGCCGAATACGGTCTGCGTGCGTCCCGCGTGCAGGCCGCAGCGCGTGCAGGCGCGCACTTCGGCCGCCAGCGGTTCCCAATGCGGATCGACCGCTGCGATTGCAGGTGCGGGCATCGGCGTGGGTACACGTCGGAGCACGTAGCGGTCGATGCCCAGCGCCTCGAGGTATGGGCCGCGCTGCGCCGGTCCGCCGCTCATCGCGGCACCCGTCTAGCCACCCGACCGCTCGCCGCGTTGCCAGCGCCGCAGCCGCCGCCCGATCCACACCAGCGGCGGCACGAGTGAATAGATGCCGAAGCACAACAGCAGCGCACGCGACGGGTCGCCGGCGATGACCACGAACACGACGACCACCGCCGCCACCAGCGATACGAATCGAACCGGCTTGGTCAGGTCGAAATTCTTGAAGCTCGGATAGCTGAACGGACTGACCATCAATGCGCCGGCCAGCGCGGTGACCGTGAATGCGATCACCAGCCCCGCGAGCCCGGGTTCGCGCCACTCATTGAAGGCCCAGATGAAACCCGAGACCAGCGCGGCGGCCGACGGGCTCGGCAGGCCTTCGAAATAGCGCTTGTCGGTGGTGCCGACGCGCGTATTGAAGCGCGCCAGGCGCATCGCTGCGGTCACGCAGTAGAAGAACGCCGCCAGCCAGCCGATCCGCCCCCAGGCGCCGCCGTATTCGGTGATGCGCGCGACACCCCATTGGTACGAGACGATGGCGGGCGCGACGCCGAAGGCCACCATGTCGGCCAGGCTGTCGTATTCCTTGCCGAAGGCGCTCTCGGTGTGCGTGAGCCGCGCGACGCGGCCATCGAGTCCGTCGAACAGCATCGCGATGAACACGCCCATGCCGGCGCGCTCGAAGTTGCCGTCGATCGCCGCCACGATCGCGTAGAAGCCGGAGAACAGGCAACCCGTGGTCAGCAGGTTGGGCAGCAGGTAGATCGCGCGACGTCGCGGCCGCACTGCCGGCTCGGGGCTATGGAGTTCCATCAGCGGCGCATGATAGGTGCCCGCACCGGCCGCGTCCAACCCTTGACGCCGGGGGCATCTGCTACGATGACTGGTCATTACACAGGTATTTCCGGTGGCGGCGTCCATGCGATTTTCCCAGTACCCGATCAACACGACGAAGGAAACGCCGGCCGAGGCCGAGGTCCTGAGCCACCAGCTGATGCTGCGCGCGGGGCTGATCCGCCGCGTCGCGGCCGGCATCTACAGCTGGCTGCCGTTGGGGCTGCGCGTGGTGCGCAAGGTCGAGCAGATCATCCGCGAGGAGATGAACCGCGCCGGCGCGCTCGAGATCCTGATGCCGGCGGTGCAGCCGGGCGAGCTGTGGCAGGAGTCCGGGCGCTGGAGCGAGTACGGACCGGAGTTGCTGCGCTTCAAGGATCGCCACGAGCGTGACTTCGTCATCGGACCGACGCACGAAGAGGTCGTGACCGACATCGCGCGGCGTGAGCTGCGCAGCTACCGGCAGCTGCCGGTGAATTTCTACCAGATCCAGACCAAGTTCCGCGACGAGGTGCGGCCGCGCTTCGGGGTCATGCGCGGGCGCGAGTTCATCATGAAGGATGCGTATTCCTTCCACGCCGATGAGGCTTCGATGGCGGCGGGCTACGCGGCGATGCGCGCTGCCTACGCGCGCATGTTCACGCGCATGCAGCTGAACTTCCGCTCGGTGCAGGCCGATTCCGGCGCGATCGGCGGCAGCAGCTCGGAGGAATTCCAGGTGCTGGCCGATTCCGGCGAGGATGCCATTGCCGTCAGCGATGGCGACACTTACGCCTCCAACATCGAGCTCGCGGCTGCCATGCCACCGAATCAGCCGCGCCCGGCGCCGACGCAGCCGCTGGAGGAGGTGGCGACGCCGCGCATGAAGACGATCGCCGAGGTCAGTGAATTCCTGAAAGTGCCGCGCGAGCAATGCCAGAAGCTGCTGCTGGTCGACGGGAGCGATGGCGGCGTCGTGGCGCTGGTGCTGCGCGGCGACCATGAACTCAACGCGCTGAAGGCGCAGAAACTTCCCGGCGTCGCCAACCCGCTGCGCATGGCGAGCGCGGCGGCCATCCGGGCGGCCACCGGCAGCGAGCCCGGCTTCCTCGGGCCCGTCGGCCTGAAGTGTCCGCTGTATGCCGACCACGCCGCGCTGCACATGGCCGATTTCGTCTGCGGCGCCAATGCGCCGGACCTGCACCTGCGCGGCGTCAACTGGGGACGCGACCTGCCGGAGCCGCGCGCCGCTGACCTGCGCAACGTCGTCGACGGCGACCCGAGTCCGTCCGGACGCGGGCAGTTGCGCATCGTGCGCGGCATCGAGGTCGGCCACATCTTCCAGCTCGGCCGCAAGTACAGCCAGGCGATGAACGCCACCGTGCTGGATGAATCCGGCCAACCGGTCACCATGCTGATGGGTTGCTATGGCATAGGTGTGACGCGCATCGTGGCGGCCTCGATCGAACAGAACCACGATGAGCGCGGCATCATCTGGCCCGCCCCGCTGGCGCCGTTCCATGTGGTACTCATTCCGCTCAACCTGCAGAAATCGCCGCAAGTGCGCGCGGCCGCGGATGCGCTGTACGCCGAGCTGGTCGCGGCCGGTATCGAAGTGCTGTACGACGACCGCGATGCCCGGCCCGGCGTCAAGTTCGCCGACGCGGAATTGCTCGGCATCCCGCACCGCCTGGTGCTCGGCGAACGCGGCCTCGAGGCGGGCAGCTGCGAATACCGCCACCGGCGCGCCACCGACAACACGGACGTCCCACTTGCCTCGGTCACCGCGTACATCGCGCAACAGCTGGCTGGCTGAAGCCCGGCGGCGCCTGCCGGTCGCGCTCGTGTTGATGGCGCTGAGCGCGGCCGCACCCGCGATCGAGCGCGGCATCATCGAGCCCGCGGCGCAGACCGATCCGGAACTGCGCGACGTGGTCCAGCAGGCCATGCAGCAACGCGAATGCTTCGGCGACCAGTACGACTCGGCGGTCTGGTACACGCTGATGGAGCCGAAACTCAAGCGTTACCTGC
The DNA here is from genome assembly GCA_018241455.1 of Pseudomonadota bacterium. Classification (GTDB taxonomy): domain Bacteria; phylum Pseudomonadota; class Gammaproteobacteria; order Steroidobacterales; family Steroidobacteraceae; genus FEN-1191. Next base: position 6,255 of record JAFEDW010000012.1, read on the forward strand.
GCGACCACGACGAACGCATGGCGCTGCTCCATACCATCTACTGCGAGACGCATCGCGCCGGCGTGACCTCGCTCCCGCCGGGACTGGTGCTGGCGGTGCTCGACGTCGAGAGCCATTTCGACCGCTGGGCGGTGTCGAGTTCAGGCGCCGTCGGCCTGATGCAGGTCATGCCCTTCTGGCCCGAGCAGCTCGGCATGCAGCGGCGCGAACTGGTGACGATGGAAGCGAACATCCGCATGGGCTGCGCGATCCTGCGCCACTACCTCGCCACCGAGCACAACGACGTGCGCCGCGCGCTCGGCCGCTACAACGGGAGCCTGCGCGGCCGGGAGTATCCGGACCGGGTCGTGTCGCGCTGGACGAGCTACTGGAATGGCGCCGACGACCTCGGCCGCACCGGCTGCTGCGGCAAGTAGCGCCGCAAACCGATGGCTCAGCCCGCGCCGCGGCGCGCCAACACCTCACGGATGAACGGCACCGTCAGCCGGCGCTGCGCCGCCAGCGCGGCCGCATCGAGCTCATCAAGGACGGCAAACAGGCTCGACAGGTCGCGCGGCAGGCGCCGCTGCAGGTAGCGGGCGGTGTCGTCGGGCAGCTCGAAGCCGCGCTGCTGCGCGCGCAGCCGGAGCGCGGCGAGCTGGCCCGCTTCGTCGAGCGCCTGCAGCCCCAGGCGCAGTCCCGCGGCGCAACGCGAGGCCAGGTCGGGCAGCACGAACGGCAGCTGCGGCGGCGCGGCGCGCGCCGCCATGACCAGGCTCGCGCCGCGGTCCTCGCAATCACGGTAGGCGCCGAACAGGGCGCGCTCCCATTCCGGCTGGCCGACGACCGCCTCCAGTTCATCGAGGCACAGCCAGCGCGCGCCCTGCCATTCCGCCAATGCCGCCGCACCGTAGGGCTGGAGCTGCGACAACGGCAGGTAGCGCGCGTCTTCGCCGGCGCGAGCGCACAGCGCCTGCAGCAGGTGCGTCTTGCCGGAGCCTTCCGGGCCGCAGAGCCACACCAGCCCCGCGCGCGGCCGCTCGGCCAGCGCCGTGAGCTGCGCCACGACCGCGGCGTTCGGACCCGGCAGGAAACTCTCGAACAGCGCCCGGTCGCGGAGCGTGACGCGGAGTGGCAGCTGGCGCATCAGGGCCCGTGCGCTAGGCCTGCGAGGCGATCTGCAGCGCGCGCCGCGTGAACTCATGCAGGTAGGCGCCACCACTGTAGAGCACGGTCAGGAAAGTCAGCACCGCGAGCGCCTGCAGCACCGGCTCCGGCGGCAGCCCCCAGGCGGCGTGGATCACCACCAGCAGGATGTAACTGATCTGCAGCACGGTGTTGATCTTGCTCGACAGGATCGGCCGCCCGTGCAACGGCCCCCAGCCGAAACGGAAGATCACCGCGCCGATGCCGATCATGAAGTCGCGGCCGATCGCCGCTACCGCGAGCCATCGCGGTACCTGGCCCAGCCAGGTCAGCACCAGGAACACCGACACCAGCAACAGCTTGTCGGCAAGCGGATCGAGGATCTTGCCCAGCCGGCTCGTCCAGCCGAAGCGCTTGGCGAGCCAGCCATCGAGCCCGTCGCTCACCGCGGCCACGCCGAACAGCAGCAGCGTACGGTCGTAGTGGTGCCCCAGCAGGCCGGCGATGATCGGCCAGATCAGCGCAATACGGCCGAGGCAGATGATGTTGGGCAGATGGCGCATGGCTTCGGCTACTATAGCGCGCCCCAATATCCAGGTCCGCATGAACGACAAGCGCAGCTACAGCTACCGCGATGCCGGTGTCGACATCGACGCCGGCGACGCGCTGGTCGAGCGCATCAAGCCGCTCGTCAAGCGCACGCAGCGCCGCGAAGTGCTGGCGGGCATCGGCGGCTTCGGCGCGCTGGTCGAATTGCCGGCCGGCTATCGCCACCCGGTGCTGGTTTCCGGCACCGACGGCGTCGGCACGAAGCTGCGGCTCGCGATCGACACCGGGCAACACTCGACCATCGGCATCGACCTGGTGGCGATGTGCGCCAACGATGTCGTCGTGCAGGGCGCCGAGCCGCTGTTCTTCCTCGACTACTACGCCACCGGCAAGCTCGATGTCGACGTCGCCGCGAGCGTCATCAGCGGCATCGCCGAAGGCTGCGCGCAGGCCGGCGCCGCGCTGGTCGGCGGCGAGACCGCCGAAATGCCCGGCATGTACCACGGCGCCGACTACGACCTGGCGGGCTTCTGCGTCGGCGTGGTCGAGAAAGCGGCGATCATCGATGGCTCGAAGGTGCGCCCCGGCGACGCCGTCATTGGCCTGTCCTCGAGCGGGCCGCATTCCAACGGCTACTCGCTGGTCCGCAAGCTCATCGAGGTGGCCGGCGCCGATCGCCATACGCAGCTCGACGGCCGGCCGCTGTTCGAACGGCTGCTGGCGCCGACGCGCATCTACGTCAAATCGCTGCTGGCCCTGCTGCGCGACGCCGCGCTGCCCGGCGCGGTGCACGGGCTCGCGCACATCACCGGCGGCGGGCTCACCGACAACATCCCGCGCGTGCTGCCGGAAGGCTGCGAGGTGCGCCTGCATCGCTCGCGCTGGCCGCGCGATCCGGTGTTCGAATGGCTGGCGCGCAGCGGCAACGTCGACGCGGCGGAAATGCACCGCACCTTCAACTGCGGCCTCGGCATGGTGGTGATCGTCGACGCAGCGCGCGCCGATGCCGCGCTGCGCGCGCTGCGCGCCGCCGGCGAGACCGCCCAGCTCGTGGGCGAGGTGCGCCGCGGCGACGGCGGCGCGATCATCGAGCCATGAGCCAGGCGCCTGCGCTGGCGCTGGCGATCGTCATCTCCGGGCGCGGCAGCAACATGGTGGCGATCGCGCAGGCCTGTGCGCGCGGGGAAATCCCGGCGCGCGTCGCGCGCGTGATCGCCGACCGCCGCGACGCCGGCGGCATCGCGCGGGCACAGGCGCTCGGCCTCGAAACCTGCGTGGTGCCGGCGCGCGACTTTCCCGACCGCGGTGCATTCGAGGCCGCGTTGCGGGCGGCGATCGACGCGAGCGGCGCGCAGCTCGTGGTGCTGGCCGGATTCATGCGCATCCTGTCGCCGGAGTTTGCGCAGCACTATGCCGGCCGCATGCTCAATATCCATCCGGCGCTGCTGCCCAAATACCCCGGCCTGCACACGCATGCGCGCGCGCTCGCGGCGCGCGAGCCAGAGCACGGCGCCAGCGTGCATTACGTCACCGGCGAACTCGATGCCGGGCCGGTGGTGCTGCAGGCGCGCGTGCCGGTGCTGCCGGATGACACGCCGGACAGCCTTTCAGCGCGCGTTCAGCAACAGGAGCACATCATCTATCCACGCGCGATCGGCTGGATTGCCGCCGGTCGCCTGCGGATGGGGGCCAACGGCCCGGAATTCGATTCCCGCCCGTTGCGCCAGCCGCTGATGGAGGGCTAGTGCGCCATACCAGAATCACCACGCTGCTGCTCGCCTGCGCCCTGTTGGTCGCGGTTGCCCCGGCGCAATGCGCCGAACCGTCGCCTGACGAACCCCCGGCCGCACCCGCCGCCGCAACAACGCCGACGCCGACGCTGCGCGACTACGACGCGAGCTACTCGGTCCTGGCCTACGGCATGAACGCCGGCACCTCGAACATGAGCCTGCGCCATGCCGGCGGCGATGAATGGATCTTCACGGCGCGCAACAACCCGCACGGACTGTTCCGGCTGTCGTCGACCGCCTCGCTGACGCTGACCAGCCGCATGAAGGTGGGCGCGCAGGGCGTGCAGCCGCTGCTGTTCACCGCCGCCCAGCCCGACGGAAGCGACCAGCGGGCCGAGGTCCATTTCGACTGGTCGGCGCAGCGCGCGACCGGCACGGTCGACGGCCACAGTGTCGACATGGCGCTGAAGCCCGGCGTGCAGGACGACCAGTCCGTGCAGGTCGCGCTGATGGTCGCGCTGCTCGGTGGCCACACGCCGGCCGGCATCGCGCTGTTCGACAAGGACGGCATCCGCGACTACGACTATGCGCGGGTCGGCGAAGAAACGCTGCACACGCCGATGGGCAGCGTCGACACGGTCGTGTACGAGAGCCACAAGGCGTACTCGCCGCGCCGCACCCGGTTCTGGTGCGCGCCGCAATACGGCTACGTGCCGATGCGCGCCGAGCAGAAGCGCGACGGCGACGTGCAGTGGACGATGGAGATCCGCTCGCTCCAGTTCGTGCCGGCCGCGGCCGCCAACTAGCGCCTGTTCAAGCTCAGGCCTTCGGCAGCGTGACGCCCTGCTGGCCCATGTACTTGCCGCCGCGATCGCGGTACGAGGTTTCGCACACCTCGTCCGACTCGAAGAACAGCATCTGCGCCACGCCCTCGTTGGCGTAGATCTTGGCCGGCAGCGGGGTCGTGTTCGAGAATTCGAGCGTCACGTGCCCTTCCCACTCGGGCTCGAGCGGCGTGACGTTGACGATGATGCCGCAGCGCGCGTAGGTCGATTTTCCGAGACACACCGTCAGCACCGAACGCGGGATGCGGAAATACTCGACTGTGCGCGCCAGCGCGAAGGAATTGGGCGGGATGATGCACACGTCCGCGCTCACGTCGACGAAGCTCTTGGCGTCGAACTGCTTCGGATCGACGATCGTCGAGTTGATGTTGGTGAAGATCTTGAATTCGCGCGCGCAGCGCACGTCATAGCCGTAGCTCGAAGTGCCGTACGAAATGATCTTGCGCTCGCCGTCGGCCCGCACCTGCGTCGGCGCGAACGGCCCGATCATGCCCTGCTCGGTCGCCATGCGCCGGATCCACTTGTCTGACTTGATGCTCATGCCCTGGCCCCTGGACGAATGCGTTCAATCCTGCTCGACGACGATGCGCGGAAACGCGCCGCGCTGGTCGCGCCCGCGGCGCGCCAGCGCACCCGCCGTATGGCGCGCCAGTTCCACGTAGGCCGCGGCACGTGCGGTGCCGGCCGCACTGACGACGGTGGGCGCTCCGCTGTCGGCCTCGACGCGGATCTGCGCATCGAGCGGCAGGCTGCCGAGCAACTGCACGCCGCTCTCGGCCGCCAGCCGTTCCCCGCCGCCCGCGCCGAAGATGTGCTCGACATGCCCGCAGTGGCTGCACACGTGCAGGCTCATGTTCTCGACGATGCCGAGCACCGGCACCGCGACCTTCTCGAACATCGCCAGGCCCTTGCGCGCGTCGGCCAGCGCCAGGTCCTGCGGGGTGGTCACGATGACGGCACCCGACACCGGCACGCGCTGCGCCAGCGTGAGCTGGATATCCCCGGTGCCCGGCGGCATGTCGACCACGAGGTAGTCGAGTTCGCCCCAGGCCGTATCCCCCAGCAGTTGCGTCAGCGCCTGCGTGACCATCGGGCCGCGCCAGACCACGGCCTGCGAGGCATCGACGAGGAAACCGATCGACATCGCCTTGAGGCCGTGTGCTTCCAGCGGCACCAGGTGCTTGCCGTCCGGCGCCGTGGGGCGCTGGCCGACGAGTCCGAGCATCAACGGCTGGCTGGGGCCGTAGATGTCCGCATCGAGCATGCCGACGCGCGCGCCGGCCGCGGCCCAGGCCAATGCCAGGTTGGCCGCGACGGTCGACTTGCCGACGCCGCCCTTGCCGCTCGCCACCGCGACGATGTTGCTGACGCCGGGCAGTGGTTTGAGCGGCCGCTGCACGCTGTGGGCGACTATTCCTGCCGCCAGTTCGCAGCGCACCTCACAGCCGGAAAGACCGGCGGCCGCGAGGTGCGCCGCCAGTCCGGAGCGGAACTGGTCCACATATCCGCCCACCGGGACCCCCAGGCGGATCGTCCCGCCGACCCTGCGCTCCGAGACCTCGAGACCGTCGAGGGCGCCCGCCTCCAGCAACGTTTGCTGCAAATAGGGATCCCGGTACTGCTCCACGGCAGTGCGGATGCGAGCGGCCATGTCGGGCATCGGAACGGGTACCAGCAGGGGGTGAACCGGGGGTGCGGATTCTAGCCTGTCGCGGGTCGCGCCGCAGACCGGACGCAGGTCACAGGCGTGAGCGGGCCCCATGGCATAATGTTCAATCCATGGCCTTTCTTTCGAATTTTCGTGCCGACCGGCTGATCACCCAGATCAAGTCATCCAATGACATTTTGGGCACGGAAGCGCAGAAGGCCGTCGCCAGGCTCAAGGAGCTGGGCGCTGCCTCCATCACGCCGATCCTGGCGGCCCTGCCCGATGCCGACAAGCACTCGACCGTGGCCTTCGTCGACGTGCTGGCGGCGCTGGCCACGACGAAGACCTTTCCGGTCTACGTCGACGCCCTGGTCCAGGGGAGCCCGCGGGTCATTGCCGGGGTGGCCTGGGCGCTGACCAGCAGCCGCGGCTACCCCCCGCACCTGCTGCTCGATGCGCTGGCCAAACCGGGCATCTCCAAGTCGGCCGTGCTGGAAGTCATCAACGCCCAGCGCACGCGCTTTTCGGTGCGCGAACTGCTGACCGCCGCGTACGCGCAGGAGCCGAACGAGAAAGCCGCGCTGTTCCGCATCATCAGCGAGACCGTCGACGACGCCGGCGTGCCCGAGCTGCTCGGCCGACTGCAGGGCAAGGATTCGATGGCCCGGCTGCTGATCCTCGGCGTGCTGGGCCGCTTCAACCGCCCGGACGTGCGCACGGCGCTGCAGTCGCAGCTGGCCGACGGCAACAAGCTGATCCGGTCGGCGGCGCTGGCGGCGCTGGCCAAGATGGACGGCCCGATCGAGGTCGAGCGCATCTGCCAGCTGCTGCTCGACCCGGAGATCGAGGTGCAGAACCGCGCCGTCGAGGTGCTGATCAAGGCCAAGGACCCGCAGACGATCCGCTACCTGGTGCCGGTGCTGAAGGACGAGAACGAATACTCGCGCCGCGCCGCGGTCGAGGTGCTCAACGAAATCGGCAACGCCGGCTCGGTGAAGTTCCTGCTCGCCGCGATCAAGGATTCCGACTGGTGGGTGCGCTCGCGCGCCGGCGACGCGCTCGGCAAGATCGGCGGCCCGAAGGTCATCGATGCGGTGCTGGAACTGGCGCGCGACCAGGACGAGGATATCCGCCGCGCGGCCATCGAGATCCTGAACCAGACCAAGGATGAACGCGCGATCGCGCAGCTGATCAACGCGACCCGCGACAAGGACTGGTGGGTCAGCGAGCGCGCCGTCGATGCGCTGGCCGAGATCGGCAGCGACAAGGCGATGCCGCGCCTGACCGAGATGCTGAAGACCGCGCCCGCCAAGGCGCTGCCGGTGGTGGTGCGCGCGGTCGGCAAGATCGGCAATGCCGGGCACGTCGGCCTGATCGCACCGTTCCTGGCGCGCAGCGAGAAGGAGATCCGCGTCGAGGCGATCGGCGCACTCGCCAAGCTGGCGAGCGAAGAACAGGCCGACCAGGTCAGCGCGCAGATCAGGGTGCAGGCCAGCGGCCCCGACCAGACCATCGCGATGGCCGCGCAGCGCGCGCTGACCGAGCTGGAGGTGCGTTTTTCCTCGGGCGTGCAGCCGCTGGCGGTCGCTTCCGGCTCGCGCACGCTCGCCGCCAATTCCGGCAGCCAGCCGCCGCGCGCGCCGCGTGCCGCCGGCAGCACGCAGCAGGCCCGCACGCTGCTGATCCCCGAGAAGGACGTGGCCGCGACGCTGCAGGAGGCCGCCGCCGCTTCGGCCAACCAGCGGCTCGACATCGCCACGCTCAAGCCCGGCGACATGGTCGAGGGCCGCTACAAGTTCATCGACAAGATCGGCAAGGGCGCCTTCGGCACCGTGCTGCTGATGGAAGACACGGTGGTCGACGAGCGGCTGATCCTGAAATTCCTGAACCCGAACGTCGCCGAAGACGAAGAGGTCATGAAGCGCTTCGTCCACGAGCTGCGCTACTCGCGCAAGATCACGCACCAGAACGTCATCCGCATCTACGACTTCCTGTTCATCCAGGGCAACTACGCCATCTCGATGGAGTATTTCCCCTCGCACACGCTCGGCGCGGAAATCGTCAACGAAAAACCGATCGAGCTGAAGCGCGCAATCCGCTACGGCATCGACATGTGCACCGGCATGATCGTCGCGCACCAGGTGGGCATCGTGCACCGCGACCTCAAGCCCGCCAACGTGCTGATCAACGACCAGGGACTGCTGAAGATCGTGGACTTCGGCGTGGCCGCCGCGCACCGCGAGGGCGACACGCAGCTGACCAAGACCGGCTACGTGATCGGCAGCCCGAAATACATGGCGCCCGAGCAGATCCTCGGCAAGAAGGTCGACGAGCGCGCCGACGTCTACGCCGTCGGCGTGATGCTGTACGAGATGCTGACCGGCGTGCCGCCCTACGCGCGCGGCGATCACATGTCGGTGATGTACCAGCACGTGCAGGGCCGCGCGCGCGCGCCCTGCGAAGTCAACCCGGCGCTGCCCAAGGAGCTGGGCGAGCTGATCATGCGCGCCATGGCGGTCGACAAGACCAAGCGTTTCCAGAACATGGAAGAACTGCGCACCGCGTTGCAGCGTTTCCAGTAGGATTGCGGCTGGCAAATCCAGTACGATTCCGCCTGGCACATGGCACGCATCGACGCCTTCCTCAAGCTGGGCACCCAGCAGGGTTGCTCCGACATCCACCTCGCCGTCGGCGTGCCGCCGATGCTGCGGCTGCATGGCGATTTGGTGCCGATCAAGTTCCGCGACCTGCGCGATGCCGAGCTCGAGAGCTACGTCACCGAGATCCTGACGCAGAACCAGACCGACCACTTCGCGCGCGGCAATGACCTCGATTTCTCATACATCTCGGCCGAAGGCGGGCGCTTCCGCGTCAACGTGTTCCGCAAGGACACCGGCGTCGGCGCCACCTTCCGCTCGATCCCGGCCGAGGTGCCGACGCTCGAATCGCTGAAGCTTCCGCCGGTGATTACCAAGCTGTGCGACTATCACCAGGGCATGATCCTGGTGACCGGTTCGACCGGCACCGGCAAGTCGACCACGCTGGCCGCGATGATCGACCTGCTCAACCGCACCCGCAAGCTCAACATCATCAGCCTCGAGGATCCGATCGAATTCGTCCACCGCAGCAAGCAGTCGCAGGTGATCCAGCGCGAGCTCGGCACGCACATCCCGAGCTTCGCCGAGGGCGTGCGCGCCGCGATGCGCGAGGACCCGGACGTGATCCTGGTCGGCGAGCTGCGCGACGCCGACACGATCCGCATGGCGATGACCGCGGCCGAAACCGGCCACCTGGTGCTCGGCACGCTGCACACGACCAGCGCCGTCAAGACGATCGATCGCATGATCGACGCGCTGCCGGCCGAGGAGCGCGAGCAGACCAAGAGCTTCCTGGCACAGAGCCTGCTGGCGGTCATCACGCAGTTGCTGGTCAAGTCGCACGACGGACGGAGCCGGCGCGCGATCTGCGAGATCATGGTGACCACGAAGGCGATCGCCAAGCTGATCATGACCGACCAGACGCACCAGCTGCCGAGCCAGCTGCAGACCGGCAAGGAGTTCGGCATGCAGATGTTCGACCAGGCGCTGCTGGCGGCGGTGCAGGCGCGCGAGATCGACCCGGATGACGCCTACAGCTATGCGACCGAAAAGCGCCTGCTGCAGAAGTTCGTCACCGACACGACGATGATCAGCAAGATCGACGCCCCGCCGATGCCGCCGCCGTCATCGACCTGAGGTTGCCGCGCCCGCCATGGCACAGATCGACGCACTGCTCGAAGAGATCCTCAAGCGCAAGGGCTCCGACCTGCACCTGATCGCCGGCGACCCGCCGCGCGTGCGCCGCTACGGCGATCTCGCGCCGCTCAGCAACGAAGTGCTGACGCCCGATTTCGTCAAGACGGCGCTGTACGAGATCATGCCGCGCAAGGCGGTCGAACGCTTCGAGGCGCACGACGGCGCCGACTTCGCCTATGCGCTGCCCGGGCACGGGCGCTTCCGCGTCAACGTGCTGCGGCAGATCGCCGGCATGGGCGCGGTGTTCCGCGCCATCCCGTCGAGCGCGCTGACGCTCGAGCAGCTGAAGATGCCGCCGGCCGTGCACAGCCTGTGCCGCTCCGCCAATGGCCTGATCCTCGTGACCGGCAAGACCGGTTCGGGCAAGTCCACGTCGCTCGCGGCGATGATCGACGAGATCAACAAGCGCATCAAAGGGCACATCATCACGGTCGAAGACCCGATCGAGTTCGTGCACCCGCGCCACAATTGCCTGATCAGCCAGCGCGAAATCGGCGCGCACACGCCTTCGTTCTCGAGCGCCCTGCTATCGGCGTTGCGCGAGGATCCAGATGTCATCCTGGTTGGCGAGTTGCGCGACCTCGAGACGATGAGCACCGCGATCACCGCGGCCGAGATGGGCATCCTGGTCATGGCCACGCTCCACACCAACGGCGCGGCGCCGACCGTCGATCGCATGGTCAACGCTTTCCCGGCCGACAAGCAGGCGCACGTGCGCACGATGCTGTCGACGTCGCTCCGCGGCGTGATCTCGCAGCAGCTGCTGCAGCGCGCCGACGGCCAGGGGCGCGTCGCGGCGCTCGAGATCCTCGTCAACACGCCCGCGTCGGCGAACCTGATCCGCCAGGGCAAGCTCGACCAGATCGAGACCGTCATGCAATCGGGTGGCGCGCTCGGCATGCGCACGATGGACATGGCCATCCAGCAGCTGTTCGACGCGAGCGTGGTCACCGGCGCGGAGGCCTACAAGAAGGCCATCAACAAGGCCAAGTTCGAACAGTACAAGGACGCTCGCTAGCTGATGGCCCGCAAGATCCTGGTCACGCATGCGCTGCCGTACGCCAACGGCTCGCTCCATCTCGGCCACGTCATCGAGGCGGTGCAGACCGACATCTGGGTGCGCTTCCAGCGCCTGCGCGGGCACGACTGCCTGTTCGTGTGCGCCGAGGATTCCCACGGCACGCCGATCATGATCCGCGCGCAGCAGGAGCGCGTGCCGCCCGAGCAGCTGATCGCCGCGATGGCCGCCGAGCACCAGCGCGACTACCGCGAGCTGCTGGTGGCGCACGATCACTTTCATTCCACGCACAGCGAGGAGAGCCGGCGGTTCACGCACGAGCTCTACGAACGATTGCGCGGCCGCGGCTTCATCACCCGGCGCGCCGTGCGCCAGGCCTACGACGAACAGGCGAAGATGTTCCTGCCCGACCGCTACGTGCGCGGCACCTGCCCGGTCTGCAAGAGCCCCGAGCAGTACGGCGACAGCTGCGAGGTGTGCGGCGCGACCTATACGCCGGCCGACCTGATCGACCCGGTGTCGACGCTGAGCGGCACGGCGCCGGTCTGGCGCGAATCCGATCACCTGTTCTTCCGCCTCGGCGCGTTCGACGCCATGCTGCGCGAGTGGCTCAAGGGCGGCGAGCACAGCGCCGCGGTGCGCGCCAAGCTCGACGAGTGGTTCGCGGCGGGGCTGCAGGACTGGGACATTTCGCGCGATGCGCCCTACTTCGGCTTCGAGGTGCCCGACGCGCCGGGCAAGTATTTCTACGTGTGGTTCGATGCGCCGATCGGCTACATCGCCAGCTTCGAAGCGCTCCGGGTGCAACGCGGACTCGATTTCGACGCGTATTGGACCTCCGAGACCGAATCCGAGCTGTACCACTTCATCGGCAAGGACATCAGTTACTTCCACAACCTGTTCTGGCCCGCGGTGCTGCACGGCGCAGGGTACCGGCGGCCGACCGGCGTCAACGTGCACGGCTTCCTGACCATCAACGG
>JAFEDW010000130.1 GCA_018241455.1 Pseudomonadota bacterium
GAAGCCCGGCAATTTCGAAGTGCCGCTGGGTATTCCGTTCGCCGACCTGCTCGAGCTCGCCGGCGGCATCTGGAAGTCGCGCAAGATCAAGGCGGTGATTCCCGGCGGCTCGTCGGTGCCGGTCGTGCCGGGCGAGATGATGATGAAGGTCAACATGGACTACGACTCGCTCAAGGCGATCGGCTCGAGCGTCGGTTCGGCTGCGGTCATCGTCATGGATGAGACCACCTGCATGGTGCGCACGCTCGAGCGGCTGTCGCGCTTCTATATGTCTGAATCCTGCGGGCAGTGCACACCGTGCCGCGAGGGCACCGGCTGGCTGAACCGCACGTTGAAACGCATCCTCGCCGGCGAAGCCACGCGCGAGCACCTGGGGCTGCTGCTCGATGTCGCCAATCGCATCGAAGGCCACACGATCTGCGCGCTCGGCGATGCCGCCGCGTGGCCGGTGCAGAGTTTCCTCAAGCACTATCGGCACGAGTTCGAGTTCATGGTCGACCATGGCGGACGCAGCATCGTCGCGCCCGATGCGCCGGCCGGCACGCAGGTGGCGGCATGAGCGCCGAGTTCGTCAACGTCGAGGTGAACGGCGTCGCGGTCAAGGCGCCGAAGGGCGAGATGATCATCCGGGTGACCGATGCGAACGGCGCCTATATCCCGCGCTTCTGCTACCACGACAAGCTGCCGATCGCGGCCAACTGCCGCATGTGCCTGGTCGAGGTCGAGAAGGCGCCGAAGCCGATGCCGGCCTGCGCCACGCCGGTGACCGAAGGCATGAAGATCTTCACGCGCTCGCCCAAGGCGATCGCGGCGCAGAAGGCGACGATGGAGTTCCTGCTGATCAACCATCCGCTCGATTGCCCGATCTGCGACCAGGGCGGCGAGTGCGAACTGCAGGACCTCGCGGTCGGCTTCGGCCGCGACATCTCGCGTTACCACGAGCGCAAGCGCGTGGTGAAAGACCTGAGCCTCGGGCCGCTGGTCTCGACCGACATGACCCGCTGTATCCACTGCACGCGTTGCGTGCGCTTCGGGCAAGACGTGGCCGGCATCCAGGAGCTGGGCACCACCGGACGCGGCGAGAACATGCAGATCGGCACGTTCATCGAGCACAGCGTCGACCATGAGCTGTCGGGCAACATCATCGACCTGTGCCCGGTCGGCGCGCTCAACAGCAAGCCGTTCCGCTTCCATGCGCGCGCCTGGGAGATGACCCAGCACCCACTCGTCTCGCCGCACGACGGTTTCGGCAGCCGGCTGTACGGCCACGTGCTGCGCGGCAAGCTGATGCGCGTCGTGCCGCAACCTTGCGAAGAGATCAACGAGACCTGGATCAGCGACCGCGACCGCTTCGGCTACGAGGGCCTCGCGGCGGCCGACCGGCTCACCGTGCCGCGCGTGCGCGCCAGCAACGGCCAGTGGCAGGATGCCGACTGGGATACCGCGTTGGGCCTGATGGTGGCCGGACTGAAATCGGCCAACGCGGCGGCCACCGGAGCAGGGGCGGGTGCCGGGCTCGGGTTACTCGCACACGCGTCCTGCACGCTCGAAGAGCTGTACCTGTTGGCGCGGCTCGCCGAAGGCCTGGGCAGTTCGAACATCGATCATCGCCTGCGCCAGCGCGATTTCCGCGACCAGGGTGGCGATGCGGTGGCGCCCGGCATCGGGCTGCCGTTCAGCGAAGTCGATGCGCTCGATGGCATCCTGGTCGTCGGATCCAATCTGCGCGCCGAGCTGCCGATGCTGGCGCACCGCGTACGCAAGGCCGCGCGCCGCGGCGCGGCCGTGAGTTTCCTCAATCCGCAGCGCTACGATTACCTGTTCCCGGTGGCGAACACGCTGGTGGCGAAGCCGGCCGAAATGCGGCGCGAGCTCGCCGGCGTGTTGCGCGCCGCGCTCGAGGCCGCGAACGCGCCGGTGCCGGCCGCGTTGACAAGCCTGCTGGCCGACGCGCAGGCCGGTGAGGTTCACAGGGCCATCGCCGCCTCGCTCGGCAAGGGCAAGCGCGCCGTCTGGCTCGGTGCACTCGCGCAGCGCCATTCAGCCTACGCCGAACTGCGCGTGCTGGCGCGTGAGCTGGCGCGTGTCACGGGCGCCTCGCTGGGAGAACTGGCCGAAGGCGCCAACGCAGCCGGCGCCTATCTGGCCGGTTGTGTTCCGCATCGACTGCCGGCCGGCATCGTGCGCTCCGCCTACGGCCGCAATGCGCGCCAGATGCTCGAGGAACCACTGGCGGGCTACCTGTTGCTGGGCGCCGAGCCCTGGGCCGACGGGCTGCAGCCGCACACGCTCGCGACGCTCGAGCGCGCGCGCTTCGTCGGCGCGATCACTTCGTTTGCTTCGCCGGCGATGCAGCAGGTGGCGCACGTGTTGCTGCCCGCCGCGGCCTTCGCCGAATCTTCCGGCACCTACGTGAACCTGGAAGGGCGCTGGCAGAGTTTTGCCGGCGCCGCGCGTGCGCCCGGCAGTGCGCGGCCGGCGTGGAAGATCCTGCGCGTGCTGGGCAACCTGTTCGACTTGCCTGATTTCGATTACCAGTCGTCCGAGGCGGTGCGCGACGAATTGCAGGCGACCGTCGCGCGCGCGCCGCGGCTCGGGTATGAGAGCAGTTTCGTGCCGTCGCCGTCGGGCGTAACCGAGGGCTTGCGCGACATAGCGATGTACAAGCTCGATCCGTTGCTGCGTCGCGCGGGCTCGCTCCAGCAGACCCGCGCCGGGCAGGCGGCGCCGCAGGAGTTTGCCTCGTGAGCCCGGGCGGCGGCTGGCTGTCGGCGCACTGGCAGGCGCTGCCGGCCTTCGTGCATTCGACCGTGTTCATCGTCGCGCTGACGATCGTGCTGATCCTCAGCGTCGCCTACCTGACGCTGTGGGAGCGCAAGCTCATCGGCTGGATGCAGATGCGCCGCGGCCCGAATCGCGTGCGGCTGTTCGGCATCCCGCACACCGAATACCTCGGCCAGCCCTTCGCCGATGTCGTGAAACTCCTCATCAAGGAAATCGTTACGCCGTCGCGCTCGAACCGGGTGCTGTTCAGGCTCGCACCGGCGATCACGCTGATCCCGGCGTTCGCGGCCTGGGCGGTGATTCCGATCGCGCCGGGATTTGCGATCGCCGACATCAATGCCGGATTGATCTACCTGCTGGCGCTCACGTCGGTGGGCGTGTATGGCGTGATCCTCGCGGGCTGGGCCTCGAATTCCAAGTACGCCTTCCTGGGTGCGATGCGCTCGGCCGCGCAGATCGTCGCCTACGAAATCGCCATGGGCTTCGCGCTGGTCGGCGTGTTGATGGCGGCAGGGAGCCTGAACCTGGGCGTGATCGTCGAGCACCAGCGGGGCGCGCCGCTGCACTGGAACCTGTTCTGGCTTTTCCCGTTGTTCATGGTGTATTTCATCTCGGGCGTGGCCGAGACGAACCGCGCGCCGTTCGACGTCGCGGAAGGCGAATCCGAGATCGTCGCCGGCTTCCACGTCGAATACAGCGGCATCGGTTTTGCGCTGTTCTTCCTGGCCGAGTACGCCAACATGATCCTGATCGCGGCGCTGACCGCGATCTTCTTCCTCGGCGGCTGGCTGAGCCCGCTCGATGGCTACCTGGCGGCCGACAGCGGCATTCGCCATGTGCCCTTGCTGGGCCTGGCGCTCGGCGACGGCACGCACTGGCTGGTGCTGAAGATCTTCCTGCTGTTGTGCGTGTTCCTGTGGTTGCGCGCGACGTTCCCGCGTTATCGCTACGACCAGATCATGCGCCTGGGCTGGAAGGTGCTGATTCCGATCACGATCGTGTGGATCGCCGTCGAGGGTGTGCTGGCCTGGTTCCACGTCGGCCCGTGGCGCACCTGAGGAACTTCGCATGAGCATGAGCAGCACGATCAAGACCTTTACGCTCTGGGAGATGCTCAAGGGCCTCGGCGTGACCGCGCGCTCGTTGTTCCGGCGCAAGATCACCGTGAATTATCCGGAAGAAAAGACTCCGCAATCTGTTCGGTTCAGGGGTCTACATGCGCTGAGACGATATCCGAACGGAGAGGAACGCTGCATCGCCTGCAAGTTGTGCGAGGCGGTGTGCCCGGCGCTCGCGATCACGATCGATTCCGACGTGTCGGCCGATGGCACGCGCCGCACGACCCGCTACGACATCGACCTGTTCAAGTGCATCTACTGCGGTTTCTGCGAGGAAGCGTGCCCGGTCGATGCGATCGTCGAGACGCGCATCCATGAATACCACATGGAGCATCGCGGCGAGAACATCATGACCAAGGACAAATTGCTGGCCGTCGGCGACCGCTACGAAGCGATGATCGCAGCCGACAAGGCCGCCGACGCGCGCTATCGCTAGCACGCGAGGAACAGGCAACCATGCTGGTCACCATACTCTTCTACGCCTTTGCGACGATCCTCGTGGCCGCCGGCGTCGGTGTCATCACATCGCGCAACCCGGTGCACGCGGCGCTCAGCCTGGTGCTGTGCTTCCTGACCAGCGCCGTGCTGTGGATGCTGATCGAGGCCGAGTTCCTCGCGATCGTGCTGGTGCTGGTGTACGTCGGCGCGGTGATGGTGCTGTTCCTGTTCGTCGTCATGATGCTCGATATCCACGTCGAGGAGCTGAAGGCCGGCTTCACGCGCTACGCCTGGCTGGGCTGGCTCGTCACGGGACTGGTCATCGCCGAGATCGTCGGCGTCGTGATCCAGCGCCGCCTCGGGCTCGATGTGACGCGTGGCGCCGCGCCGCTCCCGCCGGGCTACAGCAACGCCACCGAACTCGGCACCGCGCTGTTCACGCGCTACGCCTACGCGATCGAACTGGCGGCGGTGCTGCTGCTGGTGGCGATCATCGCCGCAATCTCGCTCACCTTGCGCCGGCGCCGCGGCCTGAAACTGCAGGATATTCCGGCGCAGGTGGCGGTGCGCGCGGAAGACCGCGTGCGCCTGGTCAAGATGCCCTCGGAGCCAAAGCCATGATCACGCTGGGACACATGCTGACGCTGTCGGCCGTGCTGTTTGCGCTCTCGGTCGCGGGCATCTTCATCAACCGCCGCAACGTGCTGCTATTGCTGATGTGCATCGAACTGCTGCTGCTGTCGGCGAATTTCAACTTCGTCGCCTTCTCGCGCTACCTCGGGCTCGTCGATGGGCAGGTGTTCGTGTTCTTCATCCTGACGGTCGCCGCCGCCGAGTCGGCCATCGGCCTGGCGATCCTGGTGGTGCTGTTCCGCGAGCGCCGCACCATCAACGTCGAAGACCTGAATACGCTGCGCGGTTGACCATGAATCCGAACCTGCTGCTCGCCATTCCGATGTTGCCGCTGGTCGCGGCACTCATTGCCGGCCTCGGCGGCCGCGTGATCGGCCGTGCGGCGTCGGCGGGCGTGACGATCGCGGCGGTGGCGGTCTCCTGCATCCTGTCGATCGTGGTGTTGAGCGATTTGCTGCACGGCACTCCGGCCTACAACGCGCCGGTCTACACCTGGCTGGTCAGCGACAACGTCAACATGCAGGTCGGGTTCCTGATCGACCGGCTGTCGGCGTTGATGATGGTGGTGGTCACATTCGTCTCGCTGTGCGTGCACGTCTACACGATCGGTTACATGCACGACGACAGCGGGTTCCAGCGTTTCTTCGCCTACATCTCGCTGTTCACGTTCGCGATGCTGATGCTGGTGATGTCGAACAACTTCCTGCAGTTGTTCTTCGGCTGGGAGGCGGTGGGTGTCGTCTCCTACCTGCTGATCGGTTTCTGGTACACGCGGCCGAGCGCGATCTTCGCCAACCTGAAGGCCTTCCTCGTCAATCGCGTCGGCGACTTCGGCTTCCTGCTGGGCATCGCGGGCGTGCTGTACTACACCGGGTCACTGGACTACCAAACCGCGTTTGGTTGGGCCCCCGCGATCGCGAAGCAGACGCTGCACGTGCCCGGCACCGCAGCCGGGTGGCCCGCAATGACGGTAATCTGCATCTGCCTGTTCATCGGTGCGATGGGCAAGTCAGCGCAGGTACCGCTGCATGTATGGCTGCCCGATTCGATGGAAGGCCCGACGCCGATCTCGGCG
>JAFEDW010000131.1 GCA_018241455.1 Pseudomonadota bacterium
AATATGTCGTTGCAGCTTGCCGTCAGCCGTGATGGCCTCATCAACTTCCCGCAGCTCGGCCCGATCAGCGTCGGCGGACAGCGCTATGGTGCAGTCAAGCGCGAACTCGAGGCGCGCATCGCCAAACAAATGATCGGCGTCCGCGCAAGTGTGTCCATGGGCGACACGCGTACCATCAATGTGTTCGTGCTGGGCGAGGCGATCAACCCCGGTTCGTACACAGTCACGGGTCTCGCGACTGTGACGACTGCTCTATTTGCTGCAGGCGGCGTCAGACCACAAGGTTCGTTGCGTCGCATCGAGGTGCGCCGCCAGGGCGTGCTGGTGCGCGAGTTCGATCTATATGATCTGCTGATGCACGGCGATTCTTCGAACGACGTCAACCTGCAGCCCGGCGACGTCGTCATGATTCCATCGGTCGGGCCGACTGCGGCGGTCGACGGCGAAGTGCAGCGCCCGGCAATATATGAGCTTAAGGGACCGGCGACCGTGGCCAACCTCATCGAGATGGCCGGCGGCCTTACTCCCGAGGCGGACCCGGGCAGTGCTTCGCTGTTGCACGTGAATGCCGAGCGCCAGCGGGTCGTCATCAACGTCGAGCCCGCGGCCGCCGCCGCGCAGACCCAGAGCGTGGGCAATGGCGATTCGCTACACGTTGCGCGCCTTAAGCCTATCGTCGACTCTGGCGTACTTCTGCAAGGCTACGTTTATCGCCCCGGCAGCTTCGCGTGGCATGAAGGCCTGAAGCTGACCGATGTGATCGGCAACCTTGATGAGCTCAAGCCCAACGCCGACCAGAATTACGTGCTGATCCGGCGCGTGCTGATGCCCGACCGGCGCGTCACCGTGCTGTCGGCGGACCTCGCCGCCGCGCTGCGTGCACCCGATTCACCGGCGAATGTCGCCCTCCAGCCACGCGATACATTGACCGTCTTTGACCTGCAGACCGGACGCGATCGGATTATCGAGCCGCTGATGCTGGAGTTGAACCTGCAGGGCAGCCTGGCGAGGCCGACGGAAGTTGTGCACGTCGACGGCAAGGTCAAGGTGCCCGGCGACTATCCTCTGGAAGGCAACATGCGCGTGTCCGACCTGATCCGCGCTGGTGGCGGTCTCGATCCGTCGGCATTTGGCGGTCATGCGGAGCTTTCGCGTTTTACAGTCGAGAATGGCGAACAACGGCGCACGCATATTATTGCGATTGATCTCGCGGCCGTCGCGCGCGGCGACGAGGCTGCAAATGTCCAGCTTCAGCCCTTCGATGAGCTGTCGGTCAAGGAGATTTCCGGCTGGACCGACCAAGACCAGGTGACGCTCAAGGGAGAGGTGCGATTCCCAGGCATCTACGCGATCAAGCGCGGAGAGACCTTGCGTTCGGTCATCGCACGCGCAGGCGGCTTGACCGATCTGGCTTTTGCTGACGGCGCCGTGTTCCTGCGCCCAGAGCTGCAAGCGCGCGAGCAGGATCAGCTTGATCGCCTGGCCGAGCGCCTCAAGACCGACTTGGCTTCGGCCGCACTGATGGCGGCGCACGCCGGAGCGGCCACCGCGTCGACTGAGATCACGGTGGGCCAGTCACTGCTGGCGCAAATCAAGGCTACGCGCGCTGTCGGGCGACTGGTGATTGATCTGAACGCGGCCATACACGCTGCTCCCGGCAGCGCCAATGACGTCGCGCTTCGCAGCGGCGATCAACTTCTGGTCCCGCGGTTGCGCCAGGAGGTAATGGTGCTGGGCGAAGTGCAGAGCCCGGCATCGCAACTTTACGACCCGGATCTCTCGCGTGAGGACTATATCAAACAGAGTGGTGGCTTCACCCGCCAGGCGGATCGAAGTCACGTCTATGTGGTGCGCGCCAATGGGAGCGTTGTCAATGGAAACCGACATTGGTTAGTCGGGTTCGGTGGTGAGCCCATCCGGGCAGGCGATACCGTCGTTGTTCCAATGAATACCGACCGCCTGCCGTCGCTACCGTTGTGGCAGGCGATCTCGGAAATCCTGTACCACATTGCAATCTCGACTGTAGCGGTTCACTCGCTATGACAGGGCATGACAGGGCGCGAACGCTTATTGCATAGCGCCTAGATGTCGACGCGCAGGATCAAATGAACTAGCGTTTATCCGTGGCCGCTCGTGGCCACGGCGATCACCAGGTTCACCCACATCGCGCCGAGCACCAGCCAGCTGATGAAGTAGGCACGGATTCGATGGCGCAGCCGATTCGGCCCCATGTGAATGGCGGCATGCACGATGCGCGCGGCGACATACGCCCACGCGAGCACGAGCATCGAGACGCTGGCCTGCTGCGTGACCATCGCAGCGATGCACACCGCGTAGAACAACGTCGGGGCTTCGAACAGGTTGCTGAAGTGCCGTGAGTTCTTCGCGGTCGATTCGGGTTCGACCGCGCCCTGGTAGAGGCGGAAGTAGCTCGCCGCGAGCTGCCCGGATTTGACGGCGCCGACGCGGCTGCGGAACAGGCGCACCAGCACGTAGATGGTCAGCAGCACCATCGCGAACATCGGGTAGACCAGCGCGTGGGGGCTGGCAGTCATGCGCGTCTCCTGTCTGTTGGTTATGTCGCGTGACAGCCGCAGTATCGCTAAAACCAGCCGCCGATGGCATTCATTCCTGGCCGTTCAGGTGCCATTAGAGAATCGATGGATTTGCCGGTTACTGGCAACCTGCTTGGACTGGCTCAGGTCACTCCCAGAGGAGCGTGATGGAGACGCCGTTCGCGATGTATGATGCATTGACCGCGCTGCAGGTACCGCCAGACAAGGTACGGGTGGTCGTGCAGTCCATGGAGCGCGATATGGCGATGTTCGCGACGCATTCGCAGTTCAGCGCATTCGACCAGCAAGCCGCTGGGCGTTTCGAATTGTTGCGAGCGGAATTCGCTGCGTCCCGGGAGTGGATGAGCCAGTTCGAGCGGCGCTTCGAGCAGATGGAGAAGCGCTTCGAGCAGGTGGACAAGCGCCTTGAGCAGGTGGACGAGCGCTTCGAGCAGGTCGATCGCCGCTTTGCGCAGGTCGACGCCCGGTTTGTCGAGTTGTCGACCCAAATGGTTGCGCGCTTCAACCTGCTGGAAACACGCATGGTGACCATGCAACAACACATCGAGCAGCGGCTGACCATACGACTGGGAGCGTTCATGGCCGTCGCGGTGGCGACGCTGGCTACGGTCCTGAAGTTGATTCGCTGACGCGCGTCAGCGTAGCTCCAATAGACTCAGCCCGCCTCCACCGTCCGCACCGTCCACAGGTCGCTCGCGAGCTGCGGGGTCGTGAGGTACTGGTAGGGCATGTAGAAAAACCCCTTGGCGCCCCAGTTCACCGACCAGGAATTCATGCAGGTGAACCGCGCGGTGGCGTCGTCGTATCCCACGGCGAGCACGGCATGGCCGCCGATCAGGCGTTCGCCGGGGCCGGGCATCGGCATCTGGCCAGTGCGGGCCACGGCCTGCGACTCGAAACTCTCGTACACCGAGAATCCGAACACGAACGGATAGCCGCTCGCCAGGCACCCCTTCATCTGCCAGGCGTCCTGCACGAGGCGCTGGTAGCTGAGCGCCTGGTGCTTCAATCCTTCGCGGTAGGCCGGGGACGGCGGCCGGTCGGCGTAGCGTTCGATGTCGTAGGGCCAGGTCTTGTCGGCGCACACGCCCTGTTTGGCGAGCGTCTTGATGCCATCGCGCAGCATCGCGCCGGAATCGGAGTCCGTGGTGCCTTCGAGCGCGCGTTCGTTGTAGTAGATGAACAACCGCGAGGGCACGAAGCTCCTCGAGCCGCGTTGCTTCAGCAGGTCGAAGCGGTAGGCGTTGCCGATCGCGTTCGCGGTGCAGCTGCCGAGCGTGCCCTGGTCGAACACCGGTGGGCAGCTCTTTCGCAGGTCCACCTTCGCGGGGAGTTTCGCCAGTACCGGCGGTGGGGCGGCGTACAGGTGGTCGCGCTGGTCGGGCAGGTCGGGTATCCAGCCGTAGCGCGCGATGTGGCGTTTCATGACCAAAACTCTAGCCCATGGCGGCGTCGTCGCGCCAGTCGTCGCCAATGCGCTTACACTGGGCGGCATGCCACCGACCAAATCCATGCTGCCAGCCACCATGCAACACATCGCCTTCGGGCCCGACCCGGGTGCGGATTCGATGCGGCTCGTCGACGGGCCGGTGCCGGTGCCCGTTGCGGGCGAGTTGCTGATCGCCGTCGACCATGCGGGTGTCAATCGTCCGGATGTGCAGCAGCGCGCCGGGAAGTATCCGCCACCGCCCGGGGCGTCGCCGATTCTCGGGCTTGAAGTCGCGGGAACGGTCGCGGCAATCGGTGCAGGCGTCGAGGGTTGGCGCGAAGGCGACGCGGTCTGCGCGCTGGCGCCGGGCGGCGGTTACGCGGAGTACTGCACGACGCCGGCCGGGCAGGCGCTGCCGGTGCCGAAGGGCTTCACGCTGGCGCAGGCCGCGGCCTTGTGCGAGAACTGGTTCACCGTGTGGGCGAACCTCGTCGACATCGGCGGGCTGCGGGCCGGCCAGCAGGTGCTGGTGCACGGCGGGTCGAGCGGCATCGGGCTCGCGGCGATCGAACTCATCAAGCTGCGCGGCGCGCACAGCATCGTGACCGTCGGCGATGAGGAAAAGGCGCGCTTCTGCCGCGAGTTCGGCGCGGGCGCGGCGATCAACTATCGCACCGAAGACTTCGTCGCGCGGGTGCGCGAGCTCACCGCGGGCGAAGGCGTCGACATCGTGCTCGACATGGTCGCGGGCGACTACGTGCCGCGAAACCTGAGCGTGCTGCGGCGGGATGGGAAGCTGGTGTTGATCGCGCTGCAGCGCGGCGCGCGCGCCGAGGTCGACCTGAACGCGGTGATGCGCAACCGGCTGACCATCACCGGCTCGACGATGCGGCCGCGCACGATCGCGGAGAAGACGGCGATACGCGATGCGCTGCGGCGCGAGGTGTGGCCTGCGCTAGAGGACGGGCGCGCACGCGTGCACGTGCACACCACCTTTCCCTTGGCGCAGGCCGCCGAGGCGCACCGCCTCATGGAAAGCAGCCGCCACATCGGCAAGATCCTGCTGCGCGTGCGCGGCTGAACGCTAGTTCGCGTCCATCCAGTCGATGTTGGCGCTGCGGTTCACATTGCCGGTGTGGAACAGCACGACGCGGTTCGGGCCGACGATGTACATGACGAACAGCGTCTGCCCGACGCCGGTGATCGTCGCGGTGCCGATGCCGCGGCCGGTGGCCGTATCGAGCGCGTAGTAGCTCGAGCCCGCGGTCGCAGAGATGACGCCGTTGGCGATACTGGCCGACGGCATCAGGATCATCGGCGCCACATCTTCCGGGTATTGCGTGCCGCTGACGAAGAAGCCGGGCACGCTCGAGGTGAACGGGCCGGCGGATTGCGCTTCGAGCAGGCCCGAGTTGCCCATCGCGCTGCCTTTTTCGACCACGAAACCGCTGCCAGGGCCGGTGAGGTACGCAACGAACTGCCGCGCGTTCGTGCCGCTGCCGAACCCGAAGGTGGTGCGGCCCTCGGCCGCATCGACGGCGTAGGTGGCGTTCAGCGCGCCGGTGGTCTCGTCGAACACGGCCGTGGCGAGGCTCGCCACGTCGATGTGCACGATCGCCGTGCCGTTGGTCGCGTTCGCGCCCGACAGGCGCGCGAGCGTCATCACCGAGCGCGGCGGCGCGAGGCCGGTCTGCCCGCCCCACAGACTCAGGATCGACGGATTGGCGAGAGAAGTGTTGTCGAACGTGCCGGCCTGGCGCGTCATGTAGCCCGACATGCGCGGCGCGGCATCGGTCGTGACGAGCAGCAACCGGTTCGTGTTGACGACGTAATAGGCGAGATGGAAGGTCTGGTTGCCGCCGCTCGCGGTGGCGGTGAGCGTCAGCGTGCCGCGGCCGTTCGCATCCGGCGCACCGAGCACGCCGGCGACCGGGGCTTCGGCGAGCGGTTTGCTGCCGTTCGAGTCCACGTGGCCG
>JAFEDW010000132.1 GCA_018241455.1 Pseudomonadota bacterium
CGGCGCAAGGCGTGCTCGAATTCCTCGGCATTCCGTACACCGGCAGTGGCGTGACGGGCAGCGCCATTGGCATGGACAAGCTCCGCAGCAAGCGCCTCGCCGCCGCGGTCGGCGTGCCGACGCCGGAATTCGTCGTGCTGCGCACCGAAACCGACCTGGACATCGCGATCAAGCGGCTCGGCGTGCCGATGATCGTCAAACCGGCCTCGCAGGGCTCGAGTGTCGGCATGACGCGTGTCGAGCAAGCCGCCGAACTGCCCGCGGCGTGGCGCGCCGCCACGCAGCACGAGCCGGTCGCGTTCGCGGAACCGTGGATCACCGGCGGTGAGTACACCGTGGCGATCCTGCAAGGCGCCGCGCTGCCGTCGATCCGCATCGAGACGCCGCGCGCCTTCTACGACTACCAAGCGAAGTATTTCCGTGACGACACGCGTTACTTCTGCCCCTCGGGCCTCGCCGCGGCCGCCGAGCAGCAGCTCGCGCAACTCGCGCTGGCCGCCTTCGAGGTCTGCGGCGCGGAAGGCTGGGGCCGCGCGGACTTCATGATGACGCAGCAGGGTGAACCGTTGCTGCTCGAAATCAACACCGTGCCCGGCATGACCGACCACAGTCTCGTACCGATGGCGGCGCGCGCCGCCGGCATCGATTTCGACGAGCTCGCGTGGCGCATCCTGGAAACCAGCCTGGTGCGCACGCCATGCTGAACCGCCGCCGCGCAAATCGCCTGCGCGCCGAGGGCGCTGGCCGCTGGCAGCTGCCGCAATTGCCGTGGCGCAAGCTCGGCGCGCTCGGCGGGGCGCTGCTGGCCGCCGTTGGCATTGGCGCTGCGTTGCTGATGTTCATGAACCAGCCGATCGAGCGCATCCGCGTCGACGGGCAATTCCAGCACCTGACCGCGCTCGAGGTCGAGAAAGCAGTACGCGGGCAATTGCACGGCGCCGGGCTCGTGACCGTCAGGCTCGATGACATCCGCCGCTCGCTGCGGCTGCTGCCGTGGGTCGAATCGGCCACCGTGCAACGCAGCTGGCCGCGCGGCATCGCGGTGCAGGTCACCGAACAGCAGGCGGTCGCGCGCTGGAACGACACCGACCTGGTCAATGCGCGCGGCGATGTGTTCGCCAACAGCGCGCACTTCGTGCCGCCGGAACTGCCGCAGCTCGCCGGGCCTCAAGGCACGGAAGCGGAAGTCGTCGCGCGTTACCTCGCGGTGCAGGGCCGCATCGTCGAAGCGGGCGTGCGGCTCACCTCGCTCAAGCTCGATGCGCGCGGCGCCTGGGAGCTGCAGCTCGACGACGGTGTGCTGGTGCGCTTCGGGCGCAAGCAGGTCGACGAGCGCTTCGCGCGCTTCCTGGCGGTGGCGCTGCGCATGATCTGCCAGCGCGCCGCCGACATCGCCTACGTCGACATGCGCTACACCAATGGATTCGCGGTCGGCTGGCGGAGCGGCGCCACGCGCCTCGCCAGCGGCGCCGCAGCACAACAGGGAAACGTGGATGGCTAAGCGCTCGGAACGTACGGTGGTCGTGGGCCTGGATATCGGCACCTCGAAGGTCGTCGCACTGGTTGGCGAGATCACCGCCGACGGCGCCATCGAGATCATCGGCCTGGGCTCGCAGCCCTCGCGCGGCCTGAAGAAGGGCGTGGTCGTCAACATCGAATCGACCGTGCAGTCGATCCAGCGCGCGGTCGAGGAAGCCGAGCTGATGGCCGGCTGCGAGATCAACGCGATCTACGCCGGCATCGCCGGCAGCCACATCCGCAGCCTCAATTCGCACGGCGTGGTCGGCATCCGCGATCGCGAGGTCACCGCGGCCGATGTCGAGCACGTGATCGAGGCCGCCAAGGCGGTCGCGATCCCGGCCGACCAGCGCATCCTGCACGTGCTGCCGCAGGAATTCATTATCGACGGGCAGGAAGGCATCCGCGACCCGATCGGCATGTCGGGCGTGCGGCTCGAGGCGAAGGTGCACATCGTCACCGGCGCCGACAGCGCGGCGCAGAACATCGTCAAGTGCGTGCAGCGCTGCGGCCTGGTGGTCGAGGACATCGTGCTCGAGCAGCTCGCGTCGAGCCATGCGGTGCTCACCGACGACGAGAAGGAACTGGGCGTGTGCATCGTCGACGTGGGCGGCGGCACGACCGATATCGCGGTGTTCTCGCAGGGCGCGATCCGCCACACCGCGGTGATCCCGATCGCCGGCGACCAGGTGACCAACGATATCGCCGTCTCGATGCGCACGCCGACGCAGTACGCTGAAGACATCAAGGTGCGCTTCGCCTGCGCGCTCTCGCAGCTGGCGAACCCGGACGAGAGCATCGAGGTGCCGAGCGTCGGCGACCGGCCGGCACGGCGGCTCGCGCGGCAGACGCTGGCCGAAGTGGTCGAGCCGCGCTACGAGGAACTGTTCAACCTGATCCGCGAGGAACTGCGGCGCAGCGGCTTCGAGGAAGTGATCGCCGCCGGGCTGGTGCTCACCGGCGGCAGTGCGCGCATGGAAGGCGCGATCGAGCTGGCCGAGGAGATTTTCCATGTGCCGGTGCGGCTCGGCTTTCCGCAGCAGGTGCGCGGGCTCGCCGATGCGGTGCAGAACCCGATCTATTCGACGGCCGTGGGACTGCTGCTGTACGCGCGCGAGAACACCGCGCCCGCGGCCGGCGGCGCGCTCGGCGGCCGCGTCGGCGGCGCGCTCGGCCGCGTCAAGGACTGGTTCAAGGGGCATTTTTAGTTTTTTCGATTCAACCGACCAACAGGAGCTGACACTCATGTTCGAACTCATGGACGCATACAGCCAGAGCGCTGTGATCAAGGTCATCGGCGTGGGCGGCGGCGGCGGCAACGCCGTCTCCCACATGGTGGCCTCCGGCATCGAAGGCGTGGACTTCATCTGCGTCAACACCGACGCGCAGGCGCTCAAGGCCTCGAAGGTGAAGACCGCGCTGCAGATCGGCAGCAACATCACCAAGGGACTCGGCGCGGGCGCCGACCCGGAGATCGGCCGCCAGGCCGCAGTGGAAGATCGCGATCGCATCATCGAGCTGATCAACGGCTGCGACATGCTGTTCATCACCGCCGGCATGGGCGGCGGCACCGGCACGGGGGCGGCGCCGGTGGTCGCCCAGATCGCGCGGGAACTCGGCATCCTCACCGTCGCGGTCGTGACGCGGCCGTTCAACATGGAAGGCAACAAGCGCTCGCTGGTCGCCGACCACGGCATCAGCGAATTGACGAAGAACGTCGACTCGCTGATCACGATCCCGAACCAGAAGCTGCTGACGGTGCTCGGGCCGACGACGACGCTGCTCGACGCGTTCAAGTCCGCCAACCAGGTGCTGCAGGGGGCAGTGCAGGGCATCGCCGAGCTGATCACGCGCCCGGGCCTGATCAACGTCGACTTCGCCGATGTGCGCACCGTGATGAGCGAGACCGGCATGGCGATGATGGGCAGTGGCGTGGCGAGCGGCGAAGGCCGCGCACGCGCGGCCGCCTGGGAAAATCGGCCGATATCCTGGATGCCTTCCACATACAGGCCGAAAGCACTGACCCGCTCATCGGTGCACAGCAGCTCGATCAGGTCCTCGACCGCCAGGCGGGTCTGGTTGCCGACCGTGAACAGGTATCCGATCGGCAGCGAGCGACCGTTGAAGGTCAGCGTGAGGCCGATCGTGCCACTCTGGCAGATCAGCGCCACGCCACGTTCGGGCGGTTCGCCGACGACCTGGTCGGGCAGCAGCGCGCAGCGGTCGAAGAAGTTGACGATGCCGTAGCAGTTGGGCCCGAAGAACGGCACGGTGGGCGCCGCCTTGAGCAGCGCGTCGGTCAGCGCGCGCCCGGCGTCGGTGCCGAGCTCGGAAAAACCCGAGGCGAAGCAGACGAAGCCACCGGCCTTGCGCCGCTCGAGTGCGGCCGCGACACCGATCGCTTCGGAGGCGGGCACGGCGATAAAGGCCTGGTCCGGCGAATCGGGTAACTCGTCAACGGAGCGGTAGTACCGACAGTGCGCCGTGGACTCCCGCGTCGGATGCACGCGCCAGATCTGGCCACGATAGCCGATGGCCGTGTTGCCGGCCGCGACCGCGTCGGTCCACCCGCCACCGATCAGCGCCATGCTCCGTGGCCGCAGCAAGCGGCGAATGTCGGCGTCGCTGCGCGCGATGATCGGCGTATCAGGCACCGGAACGGACTCGCAACTCGATGCGCCGCGAACCGGCTGCAGGCGCCGCGATGCCGGCGGTCTCGGCCTGCAGCGCGCCGATCGCCGCCATGATCAGCTCCGGAAACGGCGCCGCGGCGGTGGTCGCACCCTGGTGTACATGCAGCAGCATCATTTCACCCGCAGCCACCGGATCGCCGTACTGCGCGGTGTAGAAGTCGAACGCGGCGTGCAGCCGCTTGCGATCTGCACCGAGGATCCGGACGCGCACCTCGACCCGGTCGGCGGCCTTCACCTCGTGCAGGAAGTGCTGGTGCTGCTCGAGCGTGAACAGTGTACAGCCGGTCGAGTGGCGGTAGCGCTCATCGAGGCCGATGCGGTCCATCAGCGCATCGCAGGCGAGGCTCATGATGACGCCGTAGTAGCCGTCGCGCAGGTGCCCGTTGTAGTCGATCCACGCGGGATCGACCGCGGTGGAAAAGATCGTCGGCGCCTGCACGGGAACGGGCCTAGTGGATCTTCAGGCGTTCCCGGGCCTGCGCGGGCGTGATGATCTTCGCGCCCATGGCCTCAATGATCGTGCGCGCCTTCGTGACGAGTTGCGCATTGCTCGCGTACACGCCGCGGCTGAGGTACAGGTTGTCCTCGAGCCCGACGCGCACGTTGCCGCCGAGCAGGATCGACTGCGCCACCCACGGCATCTGCATGCGGCTGATACCGAATGAGGTCCAGACGCAACCGGCCGGCAGCGCGTTGACCATCGCCAGCAGGTGGCCGGTGTCGGCCGGCACGCCGTAGGGAATGCCGCAGCACAGCTGGATCAGCGCCGGATCGGGGATCAGGCCTTCCTTGATCATCGCCTGCGTGAACCACAGGTTGCCGGTGTCAAAGATCTCGAGTTCGGCCTTCACCTTGAGGTCGCGCAGGATCGCCGCGCCCTTGCGCAGGTAGTTCGGCGTGGAGATATAGGCGCGGTTGCTGTCGCCGAAATTGAGGCTCCCGCAATCGAGCGTCGCGACATCCGGCCGATACAGGCCTTCCTCGCACAGGTCGATGATGTGCCGCATGCGATCTTCCTGCGACACGAAATCGGTACCCGGCGCCGGCGTGTCCTGCATGCCGTTGTCACCGACGTAGATGTAGCCGCCCATGCCGCAGGTGAGGTTCACCAGCACGTCGACCTTGCTTTCGCGGATCAACTTCACCACGGCGCGGTAGTGCTTGGTCTCCATGCTGAACGCGCCGGTCTCGGGATTGCGCACATGGATGTGCACCATGGCCGCACCGGCCTG
The DNA here is from genome assembly GCA_018241455.1 of Pseudomonadota bacterium. GTDB lineage: Bacteria > Pseudomonadota > Gammaproteobacteria > Steroidobacterales > Steroidobacteraceae > FEN-1191. Next base: position 5,444 of record JAFEDW010000132.1, read on the forward strand.
GGCCGCTTCGATGGCGGCGCCCGCGATGCCCTCCGGGGTGATCGGGCAGTGCGGGCTCTTGGTGACCTTGGTGTCGTCGCCGGTGATGGCGCACGTGATCATGACTTCGGGATTCATGGCGAATTATTTTATCGGGTTCGATATAAATAATCACGCAAACCTTGAAGGCGGCGAGGGCAGCCGCACTTCCGGGATGCGCTCGCGCAGCAGCTCGTGGAACTCGAGCATCCAGCGCTCCAGCGTCGAGAGCCGGCCGGGCACGTAGCTGCTCGATTGCAGCCCGCGCTGCACCCGCTCGCACAGCCCGATGTCTTCTCTATTGGTCTGGCGGTTGATGCGATCGCTCAGGAACCGGGCGATGCGCATCTCGCGGCGGTCGTCCGGCAGGCCGTAGACCGCACCGCGGATGATCGACTTGCCCGGGCCGTTGGGCAGGATCTGGAAGAAATCCATCTGGTCCGGCATGACGTCGATGCCGAGGTTGGGCA
>JAFEDW010000133.1 GCA_018241455.1 Pseudomonadota bacterium
TCGGGCTGGTCGTGCCGCCGATCGCGGCGGTCTACCTGGTCGATTTCTTCGTCCTGCGCCGCACCGACTACAGCTCGCCGGGCGCCGGCGGCGCGCACGGCCACACGAACGTCAACGCGCTGCTGGCCTTCGCCTTCGGCGCGGCGGTCGGCTGCGGCCTCTACCTCGGCAAGGTCTCGCTCACGGGCGTGCCGACGATCGAGGCCTTCTTCGCCGCGGCCTCGTCCTACTGGGCGCTCGAGCAATGGCGCGGCGCTCGCTCGCGGGCGGCCGCGGGCACCTGAGCGGCGGAGGCAGCATGCACGGCCACGGCAGATCGATCGACCGGCGCGCATTCGTCACGGGCGCTGCGGCAACCGCGGCCGCCGCGGCCTGCGCATACCCGCTGCAGGCGCTGGCGCGCGAGCGCGGCCTCGACCTGGCGCTCGAGAACGGCGTCTTCTGGACGGGTTCGTCGACGCCCGCCACCACCGACGCCGTCGGCATCGCGGACGGCCGCATCGTTGCGCTGGGGCGCGATCGGGTCCGCGCACTCACCCGGCGCTTTACGCAGCGCGTTGATCTCGGCGGCGCGTTCGGCATGCCGGCGTTCGCCGACGCGCACACGCATTTCCTCGCCGGTTCGCTCGTGTTGACCCAGCCGGACCTGCTCGGCGCCACCGATCGCGCCTCGTTCGCCGCGCGCATCGGCGCGGCCGCGCGCGAGCGTCCCGGCCGCTGGATTCTCGGCGGCACCTGGGACGAGCAGCGCATGGGCGGCGTGCTGCCCACGCGCGCCTGGCTCGATGCGGTGACGCCGGACACGCCGGTCGCGGTGCCGCGCACCGACCTGCACTGCCTGCTGTTGAACGGTGTCGCGCTGCGACTCGCGGGCATCACCGCGGCCACGCCCGATCCGGACGGCGGTGTCATCGTGCGCGACGAGCGCGGTGAACCGACCGGAGTCGTCAAGGACAACGCCAAGCTGCTGGTGCAGCGCGTGATCCCGCCGCAGTCCGATGCCGAGATCGACGCCACGCTGCGCCTCGGGATCGCGCATGCGCTCGGCAAGGGCGTGGCGCACATCCACAACCCGGAGATTCACTGGCAGGTGTTTCATTCGCTTCGGCGGCTGCGTGCGCGCGCCGAAACGGACGTGCGCTTCTACGCGTTCGTGCCGATCGCCGACTGGCAGCAACTCGCGGGCATCGTCGCAGCGGAAGGGCGCGGCGATGATTGGGTGCGCTGGGGCGGCGTGAAGGCGCTCGCCGACGGTTCGCTCGGCGCGCGCACCGCGAAGTTCTACGAGCCCTACACCGACGCGCCGACCGAGACGGGCATCTGGGTGATCGAACCCGATCGCCTGCGCGAACTGGTGGGCGAGGCGGACCGGCACGGCCTGCACGTCGCGGTGCACGCGATCGGCGATCGCGCCATCGATTCGACGCTCGACGTGCTGGATGCCGTCGCCACCGCCAACGGCGCGCGCGACCGGCGCTTCCGCATCGAACACGTGCAGCACATCCGTCCGGCGAGCATCCCGCGCCTGGCACGCCAGGGCGTCATCGCTTCGGTCCAGCCCTACCACGCGATCGACGACGGACGTTGGGCGGTCAAGCGCATCGGCGCTGAGCGGTTGAACGGCACCTACGCGTTCCGCTCGCTGATCGATTCCGGCGCGCGTGTCGCGCTCGGTTCGGATTGGCCGGTTGCGCCACTCGATCCGCTCACCGGCCTCGCCGCGGCGGTGCTGCGCCAGACGATCGATGGCAGGAATCCCGACGGCTGGCTGCCCGAGCAGCGTATTTCGATCCTGCAGGCGCTGGTCGGCTACACCAGCGGCGTGGCCTACGCCGGTTTCATGGACGATCGCGCCGGCCGGCTGGCCGAGGGCTACCTTGCGGACATCGCCGTGCTCGATACCAACCTGCTCAAGGTCAACCCGGCCAAGCTGCCGGGGGCCAAGGTGCTGCGAACCTACGTGGGCGGGATGCAGCGCTTCGGCGTGGCCTGAGGGACCGGCGGGTCACGGCGGCTAGCGCCAATTATTTGATGTTGATCAATAAGATAATGGCGATCCGGCGGATCTCTAGCAAAATTAGCAAGTTTATGGAGTTGCGATAACTTAGCTAAATTCGCTATAAAGCACTGATGGACCCGGTCCGAAACCCATTCGCCCCCGGCGCCGGTACCCCGCCCCCCGAACTCGCCGGCCGCGACGCCCTGCGCGAGCTGGTGCGCATCGCGCTTGAGCGCGCGCGCCGCGGATCGCCCGCGCGCAGCGCGCTGATGGTCGGGCTGCGCGGCGTCGGCAAGACGGTGTTGCTCGATCGGATGAAGACAGACGCCGAAGCGGCCGGGATGCAGACCGTCCGCATCGAAGCGCCCGAGGGCCGCTCGCTCCCGGCGATCCTCGCGCCGGAGTTGCGATCGCTGTTGCTGCGGCTGTCGACGCTGGCGCAGGCGAAGGAGCAGGCGAAGCGGGGCTTGCGCGCACTGGCCGGCTTCGCGAAGGCGCTGAAGTTCAAGTACAAGGACATCGAGGTCGGCATCGACTACGAGCCCGAACCGGGCCTGGCCGACAACGGCGATCTCGAGCACGACCTGCAATCGCTCGTCGAAGTGGTGGGCACGGCTGCGAAGGCTGCTAACACCGTGGTCGCGCTGTTCATCGACGAACTGCAGTACGTCGAGGAGGAGCAGCTCGCGGCGCTCATCACTGCGCTCCACCGCGCCGCACAGCGGCAACTGCCGGTGGTGCTGGTCGGCGCCGGGCTCCCGCAACTGCGCGGGCAGATGGGCCGGGCAAAATCGTATGCCGAGCGGCTGTTCGAATTCCCGGAGATCGGCCCTTTGTCGGAAGCCGACGCGCGTATCGCGATCACGAAACCGATCGAGGCCGAGCACGTCGGCATCGAATCGGGCGCGGTCGAGCGCATCGTACGCGAAACACACGGTTTCCCGTACTTCCTGCAGGAGTGGGGCAAGCACACCTGGGATGTCGCCGGCGCCGATCCGATCCGCGAGGCCGATGTGATAGCCGCCAGCGCCATCACGATCGCGGCGCTCGATGAGAGTTTCTTCCGCGTGCGCTTCGACCGGCTCACGCCGACGGAGAAGCGTTACCTTCGCGCGATGGCGGAACTAGGGCCCGGCCCGCATCGCTCGGGTGACATCGCCGAGGTGCTGGATCGCAAGGTCACCTCGCTCGGGCCGACGCGCAATACGCTTATCTCGAAGGGCATGGTGTGGAGCCCGAACCACGGCGACACCGCTTTTACCGTGCCTTTGTTCGATGAGTTCATGAAGCGCATCATGCCGGGCGATGACTGGCGCGAGCGCGCCAAGGACGAACCATGAATCGCAGCACGTTGATTCGCAGCACGTTGATTCGCGGCGCGCTGATTCGCGCCGCGTCGCTGCTGGCGTCGGCCTGCGCGCTGCAGCCGTTCCCGGCCCAGGCCGGCGGCCAGGAAATGGCCTTCGCGGCCGGGCAGGAGCTCATCGGCAAGCCCGCACCGCGGCTTGTGCTCCGGACGATCGACGGCGCGAGCATCGACCTCGGCAAGCTCTACGGGCGGCAGGCCGTGTACCTGAAATTCTGGGCCACCTGGTGCGTGCCCTGCCGCGAGCAGATGCCGCATTTCGAACGCACCTATGAAGCCGCCGGCCCCGACCTCGCGGTGATCGCGATCGACACCGGCTTCAACGATTCGCTCGATGAAGTACTGAAATATCGCCAGCGCCTCGGCATAAAAATGCCGATCGTGCTCGACGACGGCGCGGCCGGCGCCGCCTTCAACCTGCGCGTGACCCCGCAGCACGTGGTGATCGGCCGCGACGGACGCGTCCAGTACGTCGGCCATCTCGCCGACGCGCAGCTCGACGCCGCGCTGCTCAAGGCGCGCACCGAGCCCGCGTCGCAGTCCGCCGGCGCGGGCGGCGCCGCGCCGCCGCTGGTGCACTATCACGCGGGCGATGCACTGCCCAATTGGTCGCCGAAGACGATCGACGGTGCGGCGATGCCGCTCGCCGACCCCGATGCGAAGCGCGCGACGCTGCTGGTGTTCCTCTCGCCCTGGTGCGAGTCCTATCTCGCCACCACGCGCCCAGTACTTTCGAAAAATTGCGCTCTGATGCGCGAACGCGTCGACGCGCTCGCCGCCGCAATGCCGGTGCGCTGGCTCGGCATCGCCTCGGGCCTCTGGGCCACCGAGGCCGACCTGGCCGACTACCGCAAGCAACGCAACGTGACGATTCCGCTCGCGCTCGATGAGTCGGGCAAGCTGTTCCGCGCCTTCGACGTGATGCAGGTGCCGACCGCGCTGCTGATCGGTGCGGATGGGCGGGTTGCGCGGCGGATTGAACTGAACGACTTCGCATCCGCCGATGCGCTGCGCGACGCGCTGGGCGCGGTGCGCTAGTCCCGAAAGTGTGCCGTGATGAACGCCACGATGTGCCGCCGCGCTTCGTACCCGTGCCACGGCTCCTTCGACGGCTCGCCCTCGGTGCCGCGCGCCAGCGTGCTGTGTCCCTCGCGCGGATACGTGACGAGCTCGACCGGCACGTGCGCCTGGCGCAGCGCGCGGTACATTTCATAGGACTGGCCCGCCGGATCGGACTCATCCTCGAGGCCCTGGATCAGCAGCATCGGCGTGCCGCCTTTCTGCTTGCCCACGCCAGCGAGCGGGCTTTGCCGCCACGCGTCGGCGAAGTGCTGCCACGGGTAGCCGTAGAACCAGCGATCGTAGTAGCTGTCGTCCTCGGTGCCGTATTCGCTGAACTGGTCGATGACCGGCGCGCCGCTGACGAGCGCGCGGAAGCGCTTGGTCTTCCCTTCCATGAAACCGGCGAGCTCGCCGCCGTAGCTGTAGCCGACGAACGCCATGCGCGCGGCGTCGAGCGGATAGTGCTTCAGCACGTGATCGACGCCGGCGAGGATGTCACGTACGTCGCCACCGCCAAGATCGTTCTTGTTCGCGGCGGCGAAGGCCGCGCCGCGCATCGTGCTGCCGCGCGGATTCGGGCGGAACACGGCCCAACCCTGGCCAACGAGATAATCGACCCAGGGGCTGAACTCATCATTGAATGCCCACGTCGGGCCGCCGTGCCCTTCGACGACCAGCGGCACGCGCATGTGCGTGCCGGCCGCTGCATTCGCACCGGTCGCGCCAGGCATGTACAGCAGGCCCTGCAACATGCGGCCTTCGAACTTCCATTGCACACGCCGTGCTTCGGCGCTGCGGCGCACTCCGGATGCATGGAAGGGCGGTGCGTTCAACCGCTGGCCCGGCGCGCCGGGCGAGGTCGCGTACCAGACCTCGGGCGCATGGCCGGAGCGCGATTCGATCCACGTCCAGGCGGAGTGCGCGGCGTTCGTTGCCAGTGCGCTGACCGTACCTGGGGATTGGCGCAGCGCACCGCCGCCGCCGCCACCGTAGCGCTCGAGCGTCCAATCGAAGCTGCGCGCGATCGATACCACCACGCCGCCATCAGGCAACGGCACGATGTTGCCGAGCGGCGTACCATCGAGGCCGTCGCTGAGATTGCGCACCCGGTGCGTCGCGAGCTCGTCGACGTATAAGTCGGGATAGCCCGGCGGCGCATCGCGCCGCGCCTGTGAATAGAAGTACAGCTCGCGCCCTGCGACGTCCCACTGCAGCGTGCCGGCTGCCCGCGGGATCTCCGCGAGCGCTTGCGGGTTCCCGGGCTGCGCGACCGACACCAGCCACGCGCGCCGCGTCGGTTCGAGGTCTGATTCGCGGTGTGGTGCCTGCGTGACGATTGCCAGCCGCGCGCCATCCGGATTCCACGCGGCCTCGGCGACATCATCGTGCAGTGGCACCGCGGTGGCCTGGTGCGTGACCGTATTCCACAGATACAGATGCGTGCCGTGTGTCTCGTGATCGACCCAGTTCGCGTCGGCCTTCGCG
>JAFEDW010000134.1 GCA_018241455.1 Pseudomonadota bacterium
GCACCGCGACGATGATCGCGTCGATGTCCTTGTTGTCGAGCAGCTCCTGGTAGCGCCGCGTCACCGGAATCGCGCTGCCGACGATTTCCCGCGCCAGCTCGTGGCGGCCGTCGTACAGGTCGCAGGCGGCCGCGCATTCGATGCCGGGCAGGCCGATCGCCTTGTGCAGCAGGTCCGAGCCTTCCATGCCGACGCCGACGATGCCGAATCGTACGCGGTCACTGGCAGCACCGGGCTTCGCCGTCGCCAGAACCGGCGTCGAATCGAGCAGCACCGCCGACGCGGCCAGGCTGATGCCCGCGGCTCCGGCAGTCGATTGCAGGAACTGGCGGCGGGAAATGGGGCGATATTTCTTCATGTCACGGTCTCCTGGCGAGAATATCATCCGGTTGCAGGGCAGGTGGCGAACGGGAGCGGCCCATGTTCGATCCGGAGCGGCGTGCGTTCCTCGCCGGCAGCGTGATGCTGGCCGGCGCGGCGCAATTGCGCGCGGACACCTGGGGCGATCCGCCGACGAACGCGGTCGGCGATCCCGCGGCACCGCCGTGGCCGCCGCCGGAGCGCATCGCGCTGTGGCCCGGGCGTCCGCCCGGCAGCGGCGCCGCGCCGCCCGTCTACGCGCCGACGATGAACGGCCCGGCGGACGGGCGAATCCTGTGGATCCGCGGCATCGCCATACCCGAGATCAACGTGTTCCGGCCCACGCGCCCGGATGGCTCGGCGCTGCTGGTGATTCCCGGCGGCGGCTACAATTTCGTTTCGGTGCAGAACGAAGGGATCGACGTGGCGCGACGCTTCACGCCGACCGGCACCGCGATCTTCGTGCTGACCTATCGCTTGCCGGACGAGGGCTGGGCGCGGCGCGAACGCGTGCCGCTGCAGGATGCGCAACGCGCGATGCGGCTGCTGCGCGCGCGGGCGCAGCACTTCGCGATCGACGCCGATCGCATCGGGGTGCTGGGATTCTCGGCCGGCGGCCACCTCGCCGCCGACCTGGCGACCGCCTACGACGAGCCATGCTACGAGGCCGTCGACGCCGCCGACCGGATTTCCGCACGCCCGAACCATGCCGGTCTGGTTTATCCCGTAACGTCCTTCCAGCAGGGACTCGGACACGACTACTCGCGTGACAACCTGCTCGGTGCGGGCGCCAGCGCCGCGGCGGTCGCCGCGCATTCGCCCGCCGAGCACGTGCGCGCCGACACGCCGCCGTGCTGTTTCGTGCACGCGCTGGATGACGACGCGGTGCCCGCCGCGGCCAGCCTCGCGATGCTGGATGCCTGCCGGCGCGCGCACGTGCCGGCCGAGGCGCATTTCTTCGAGGCCGGCGGGCACGGCTTCGGCGTGCCGCAAAAACCCGATGCGCCCGCGTACAGCTGGCCCGAATTGTTCATGGCCTGGTCGCGACGCCACCAAAGACTATGATCCTGAGCGCAGGAAATCGCGATACCACTCGCCGCTCCGCTTGAGCGCTCGCCGTTGCGTGGCGAAGTCCACGTGCACCAGGCCGAAGCGGCGCGTGTAGCCTTCCGCCCATTCGAAGTTGTCCATCAGCGTCCAGGCGAAATAACCCTTGACCGGCACGCCCGCAGCGATCGATTCGCGCACCGCGTGCAGGTGGCGGATCAGGTAGTCGCGCCGCTGCGCATCATCGATGCTGCCGTCCGGTGCAACGACGTCATCGTAGCTCGAGCCGTTCTCGGTGATGTGGATCTCGGCCGGGCGATAGTCGCGCCACACGCGCGTCAGCAGGTTCACCAGTCCGTCGGGCGAGACCTCCCAGCCCAGCGCGGTGCGCTCGGCTCCCGGCCGGTCGACGACGCGCACCGACAGCGGTCCGTGATCGCGCTCGTGCGCAATCGTCTCGGGAAAATAGTAATTGACGCCGAGGAAATCGGTCGGCGTTGCGATCACCGCCAGGTCGCGCGCGCCGATCAGGGGCGCATCGGCGCCGCAGCACTCGAGGATGTCGGCCGGATAGCCGCGCCCGTAGAGCGGATCGAGGAACCAGCGATTGCGCAATCCGTCGTAGCGGCGCGTCGCGGCGCGGTCCGCCTCGCTCGGCGAGGCGCTGACGTGCGGATGCAGGCTGAGCGAAATGCCGACGCGCGCGCCCGCCACGTTCGCGCGCAGCGCCGGAATCGCGGCGCCGTGCGAGAGCAACACGTGATGGCAGACCTGCAGCGCCGTGCGCCACTCGTGGACGCCCGGTGCGTGCGTGCCCTCGTAGTGGCCGAGGAAGGCCGTGCACCAGGGCTCGTTGTGCGTGATCCAGTGCTTGACGCGATCGCCGAGCCGCCGGCTCACGGCGTCGGCGAACTCGGTGAAGCGAGTGACCGTGGCCGGTTCGTTCCAGCCGCCGCGATCCTGCAGCGCCTGCGGCAGGTCCCAGTGGTACAGCGTGGCCCAGGGTTCGAGGCCGCGCTCGAGCATGCCGTCGACGAGGCGCGAGTAGAAATCGAGTCCGGCGGCATTCACCGCGCCGCCACCGTTCGGAAAGATGCGTGGCCACGCGATCGAGAACCGGTAGGCGCCGACACCGAGCGCCGCGGCCAGGTCGAGGTCTTCGCGCCAACGATGGAAGTGGTCGCAGGCGATCGCACCACTCGATCCGTCACGCACGTGGCCCGACACGCTGCAGAAGCGATCCCAGATCGATTCGCCCCGGCCTGCCTCGTGGCTGGCGCCCTCGATCTGGTAGGCGGAGGTGGCGCAGCCCCAGCGGAATTCGGGGGCGAAATCGCGGCGCCGCAACGGCAACAGGGCGGGACTGAGCGGGTTCAGCATATCGGGGCCTTAAGGTACCCGATTGGTGGAAAGCTTTCCACACGGAGCGGCTTCGACCGCGTCCGCACGGCCTCGGCCGGCCCGGCCGGGTGCCGGGGTTTGAGCTAGGACTTGCGCACGGCCCGGCGGCTCGGCCGCATCGCGACCGAGGCCCGCCAGGTCACGTTGACCGGGAAATCACGCGACACGGGCAGCAGCGAGTCGTAACAGCGGTTCAACAGGTAGTTCAGCCCGGCGACCGTCACCTCGCGCAGCGGGATATGCACCGAAGTGAGGCGCGGCGCCGAATACTCCGCGCTCCAGGTGTCGTCGTAGCCCAGCACCGAGACCTGCTGCGGTACCGCCAGCCCCACCTGCTGGAAGTACGACAGGGCGCCGACCGCCATCTCGTCGTTGGCGCAGAACAGCGCCGTGAAGCGCCGTTTGCCGGTCAGCAGCGTCTTGGCGGCCGCCCAGCCGCCCTCGGGCGAGAAATCACTCTCGACGGTGCGGATGCCGTGCGTGTCCACGCCCTGGCGCGCGAGTTCGCGCATGAACCCGGCGATGCGCGCGCGGTTGTCGGGCGAACTCGCGGGGCCGGCGATGACGGCGAATTCGCGGTGCCGGTGTTGCAGCAACGCCTGCGCCGCGACCACGCCGCCCTGCGTGTGGTCGGCGGAGAAACACTGCTCGCGCATGCTCTCGAAGATGCTGTTGAGCACGACGATGTTCGGCTGCTCGCGCCCGAGCGTGATGACGTCCTTCTCCTGCAGCGCGTTGCTCATGACGATCAGCCCGTCGCAATCGCGGTTGATCAGGAACTGCACGCCCTCGATCGCCTGGCGGCGCTCGTCGGTGGAGCCGTGGCCGAAGGCCACGACCATGTGGCGCCCGCCGGCGCGCAGTTCCGCATCGATCGTCTGCAGGATCGGCGTGTAGTACGTGCCCTTCAGGATCGGGATGTAGACGCCGATCATCTGCGTCGAGCCCGACAACAGCGCGCGCGCCGAATGCGACGGACGGAAATTGAGCTGCTCGATCGCGCGCCGCACGCGCTTCGCGGTCGCGGGCGCGACCGAACCCTTGCCGCTGACGACGCGCGAAGCCGTGCCGAGGCCAACGCCCGCCAACCGCGCCACATCCTTGATCGTCGCCATGCGCTACCTGTGCGTGATCGCCGGCGCGCCCACGCATTGACCGGAAAATTTTGCCGATGCTATATTGCCCGCGGGGTTTTGGGAACCTTTCCACTCCTCCCGCCCGCGAATGCCCGCCTGTGCTGCCTCGACCGGTATGCCGCTACGGGCCACGGCTGCTCACTATAATCAGACTGCGATCAATTGCGGTCCTCGAGGACGAGCCCTGAAAGTGCTGCTGGCCGTGAAACGGATGATGGTGGCGACGCTGCTGCTGGCCGCCGGCAACGCGGCCGGGGCCGGCGGGCCGCGCGCCGAAGTGATGCACTGGTGGACCTCGGGCGGTGAATCGGCGGCCGTGCGCACGCTCGCCGACGCGTATCGCGCGGCCGGCGGCACCTGGCAGGACACCGCGATCGCCGGCAGCGAACAGGCGCGCGCCGTCGCGCTGAGCCGCATCGCCGGCGGCGATCCGCCGACGGCGGCGCTGTTCAACGCCTCGCAGCAATTCCGCGAACTGATCGACCAGGGGCTGCTCAACAACATCGATGCGGTCGCGGAGCGCGATCACTGGGCGCAGTTCCTGCCGCCGGTGATCCTCGACGCGGTGCGCGTCAACGGCCATTTCTACGCCGCGCCGGTCAGCATCCACATGCCGACCTGGATCTGGTACTCGAAGGCGGCGTTCCGCAAGGCCGGCATCAAGGCCGAGCCGCGTGATTTCAACGAACTGTTCGCGGCGCTCGACAAGCTGAAGGCCGCGGGGCTGATTCCGCTCGCGCACGGCGGCCAGGCCTGGCAGGACAACATCGTGTTCCGCGCGGTGCTCGCCAACCAGGGCGGTGCGCAACTGTACCTGCGCATCCTGCGCGACCGTGATCCGCGCGCCATCGCCTCGCCCGAATTTCGCGCGGTACTGACCACGTTCAAGCGCCTGCACTCGTACGTCGACGCCGGCTCGCCGGGCCGCAACTGGAACGATGCGACCGCGCTGCTGATCACCGGCCGCGCCGGCGTGCAGATCATGGGCGACTGGGTCAAGGCGGAATTCGCCAACGCGCACCAGGATGCCGGCCGCGACTACGGCTGCATCCCGGGTTTTGGCCCGCGTTCGCCGTACATCATCCAGGGCGATGCGTTCATCTTTCCGAAATCATCCGACCCGCAGGCGCTGCGGGCGCAGCTGCTGCTGGCGGGCACGATCACCGCGCGGGCCGCGCAGCTCGCGTTCAGCAGCCGCAAGGGCTCGATTCCGATCCGCGCCGACCTCGACGTGCACACGCTCGACCCGTGCGCGCAACTCGGCGTCGCGATCATGAAGGATCGCACGCGCCAACTCGGCAACGACGAGAGCTACCTGACGCCCGACCAGAACGGCGCGATGGCCGACGTGCTGACCGACTACTGGAACCGCGACCGCGACGTCGCCACCGTGCAGCGGAACATCGCGGCGGCGCTCCGTGACTGAACGCGCCGCGCCGCGCCGCGCGCTGAACCCGGCGCACCTCGCGCTGCTGCCGATGGCGCTGACCGCGCTGCTCGTCTACCTCGGCTCGATGCTCTGGTCACTGCGCATTTCGCTCAGCAGTTCGCGCAGCCTGCCGCGCTACGATTTCACCGGCCTGTCGCAGTACCAGCGCCTGTTCGCGAACGAGCGCTGGCTGCATTCGCTGCACAACCTCGCGCTGTACACGCCGCTGTTCATCGCCGCCTGCCTGGGTGTCGGTTTCCTGCTCGCGCTGCTCGTCGATCGGCACGCCAAGGCGGCGGGCCTGATGCGGGCCGTATTCCTGTATCCGTACGCGCTGTCGTTCATCGCCACCGGCCTGATCTGGCAGTGGTTGCTCAATCCGGAACTCGGCATCCAGCAGGCCGTGCGTGGCTGGGGTTGGGCCGGATTCAGCTTCGACTGGCTCATCGACCCGGACCGCGTCATCTACACGCTGGTCATCGCCACCGTGTGGCAGGGCGCGGGGCTCGTCATGGCGATCTTGCTGGCCGGTCT
>JAFEDW010000135.1 GCA_018241455.1 Pseudomonadota bacterium
GCTCGAGCGGCTGGCGCCCGGGACGCTCGCGGTGCGCGCGGTGCCGGCCTTGCTGGCGAGTGCCGACGTGCCGGCGCTGCTGCGCGAGGTGTTGCGCGACCTGGCCGGCGATGCGGGTGCGCATCACCTCGATGGCGCCGCGCATCGCGTGCTCGGTACGCTGGCCTGCCGCAGCGCGATCCATGCGCATCGGCGCCTGGGCCTGCCGGAAATGGATGCGCTGCTGCGGCAAATGGAAGCCACAGAGCGCTCGGGACAGTGCAACCACGGGCGGCCGACCTGGACCGAGCTGTCGCTGGCTGAGCTCGATCGCCTGTTCCTGCGCGGCCGATGAGTGCACCGCTGGCGTTGGTGCTGACCGGGCCGACCGGCAGCGGCAAGAGCGCGTGGGCGCTGCAACTGGCGCAACAATTGCCGGTCGAGATCATCAGTGTCGATTCAGCACAGGTGTATCGCGGCCTCGACATTGGCACCGCCAAGCCGACGGCCGCGGTGCGCGCCCGGGTGCCGCACCACCTGGTCGACATCCGCGACCCGGCGCAACGGTATTCCGCCGGCGATTTCGCGCGCGATGCGCGCGCTGCAATCGAAGGCGTTCACGCCCGCGGGCGTTTGCCGGTGCTGGTAGGCGGCACGCTGCTGTACCTGCGCGCGCTGGTGCGCGGCATCGCGCCGTTGCCGGCGGCATCGCCGGCGCTGCGCGCGCAGCTCGAGCAGGAAGCGGCCACGCGCGGCTGGGCGGCGCTGCACGCCGAGCTGCTGCGGCTCGATCCGCGGGCCGGCGCGAAGATCCATGTCAATGATCCGCAGCGCATCCAGCGCGCGCTCGAGGTGTACCGCCTGAGCGGCCGCACGATCAGCGACTGGCAGGCTGCCGCCGCGGCGCCGCCCGAGGACATCCGCTGGCTGCAATTCGCGCTGATTCCCGCGGATCGCGCCGCGCAGGCGCGGGCGCTGGCGGCGCGATTCGAGTCCATGCTCGAGGCCGGCTTGCTGGCGGAAGTGTCCGCGTTGTACCAGCGCGGCGACCTGGACGCGGAACTTCCGTCGATCCGCTCGGTCGGTTATCGGCAACTGTGGGCACATTGCGCCGGCGAAACAAGCCTGCAAGAGGCCGTCAGACAGGCGATCACGGCGACCCGGCAGCTGGCGAAACGGCAGCTGACCTGGCTGCGTTCCGAGCGTGCATACCAGGCGCTCGAACCTGCGGACCCTGGCGGTATTGCACTGATTTTGCGCGCAATTGCCGCCTCCGGTTTCGTGGCCTGAAAGCCGCGCGGATGCTAGAATTGCGCACGTGTAGTCCCTAGCTGACAGGCCTTAAGGGCACTACCCGACGCAGCCGAACAATAAGGAGAACACCACATGGCCAAAGGCCAATCCCTCCAGGACCCATTTCTGAACGCGCTGCGCAAGGAGCACATCCCGGTTTCCATCTACCTGGTCAACGGCATCAAGCTCCAGGGCCAGATCGATTCCTTCGACCAGTTCGTCGTGCTGCTGAAGAATACCGTCAGCCAGATGGTCTACAAGCACGCGATCTCCACCGTGGTGCCCGCGCGCGCCGTGCAGCTCTCGAGCGCTGAAGGCACGGAGAGCGCCGCGGAGTAATGCGACCGCGTCGTACGCCGCATGTTTGAGCGCCCACGGAGCGGTGAGCGCGCCGTGCTGGTGCGCCTGGGGGTGGGCGAGCCGCTGCGGGCCGAAGACCTCGAGGAATTCCAGCAGCTCGCGCTGTCCGCCGGCGCCACGCCGGTGGCCACGGTCACCGGGCGGCGCGAACGGCCTGATCCGCGTTATTTCGTCGGCAGCGGCAAGGCCGGGGAAATCGGCGCCGTGGCCGCGGCCGAGTCGGCCGACGTGATCCTGATCGATCATCCGCTGTCGCCGAGCCAGGAGCGCAACCTCGAGAAGCTCACCGGGCGGCGCGTGCTCGACCGCAGCGGGCTGATCCTCGACATCTTCGCGCAGCGCGCGCGCAGCTTCGAGGGCAAGCTGCAGGTGGAACTGGCGCAATTGAAGCACCTGTCGACCCGGCTGGTGCGCGGCTGGACGCACCTCGAGCGGCAGAAGGGCGGCATCGGCCTGCGCGGCCCGGGCGAAACACAGCTCGAGACCGATCGCCGGCTGCTGGCGAAGCGCGTGAAGTCGTTGACGGCCAAGCTCGCGCGCCTGCGCCAGCAGCGTGACACGGGCCGCAGCGCGCGGGCCACGATCCCGGTACCCGGCACGGCGCTGGTGGGCTATACCAACGCCGGCAAATCGACGTTGTTCCGCGCCCTGACCGGCGCCGATGCGTACATCGCCGACAAGCTGTTCGCGACGCTCGATCCGACGGTGCGGAAGCTCGTGTTGCCCGGCGGCGCGAACATCGTTGTCGCCGACACCGTCGGCTTCATCCGCGAACTGCCGCACGAACTGGTGGCGGCGTTCCAGTCGACGCTGCAGGAGGCGCGCAGCGCGCAGCTGCTGCTGCACGTGATCGACGCCTCCGATCCGCGCCGCGATGAATACACGCAACAGGTCAACGCGGTGCTGGCGGAAATCGGCGCCGGCGAGTTGCCGCAGCTGCTGGTCTACAACAAGATCGATCGTCTCGGGGTCGGGCCGCGCGCGGAGCGCGATGCGCACGGCAACCCGACCCAGGTCTGGATCAGCGCAGCGCGGGGCGAGGGCCTGGACCTGCTGAAGGACGCGATCACCGAGCGCCTGCAGCTGGGTGCGAAGCGCGGCTGGCTGCGCCTGCCCGCCGCGGCCGGCGCGCTGCGTGCGCAACTGTACGCGCAGGGCGCGGTGCGCGAGGAGCGCAGCGAGCGCGACGGCGCACTGGCGCTGCTGGTCGAGCTGCCACCGGCGCAGCTGGCGGCGATGGCGCGCGACCCGCGGGTCAGGCTGCAGCAACGGCGTTCGCGATGATCGCCTGGAACAAGCCGGCCGATCCGCCGGCCCCCAAGGCGCGCCGCGCCGCGGCGCGGTCCGGCAAGGGCAGCGGGTGGTGGCGACGCTGGCGCCAGCGCTGGGGCGGCAATCCGCGCGCCCGCGCGCCGCTGTATGCCGTCGGCGCCGCCGCGACGCTCGCGCTCTGGCTGGCGAGCGGACTGTATCAACTCGATGACGGCGAGCGCGGCGTGCTGCAGCACTTTGGCGCCTATGCGGGCGAAATCGGCAGTGGCGCCGGCTGGCATTTGCCCTGGCCGATCGAAACTGTCACCGCCGTGGACCTGGGCAAGCTCAACAGCGCCGACTTCCAGTCGCGCATGCTGACCCGCGACGGCATGCTGGTCAACATCACCGCCAGCATCACCTACCATTACACGAATGCCCGCGCCGCGCTGTTCGCGGTGCGCCATCCCGATGGCATGGTGGCCGAGCTCGGCGAAGCCGTGCTGCGCGAATCGGTCGGGCGCGAGGCGATTGCCGCGCTGATGGGCGGCGCAACGCGCGCGCCGCTGGCCGAATCGACGCGCGGCGCAATCCAGCGCGTGCTCGACCACATGGGCGCCGGCGTGCAGCTCGTGGCCGTCAACCTGACCGATGTGCAGGTGCCGGAAGCGGTGCTGGCGGCGCAACGCGATCGCGTGCAGGCCACCGCCGACAACGAACGTGCGGCGCGCGAGGCCCAGGGGTACGCGGCCGAGGCGATTCCGGCCGCCAAGGGGCGGGCGGAGAAGCAGCGCCTCGAAGCGGCCGCCTACAAGGAACAGGTGATCGGCATGGCGGAGAGCGAGGCGGCGCGCTTTGCGCCGATCGCCGCGGCCTACGCGCGCGCACCGGCCGTGACCCGTGAGCAGTTGTACATCGAGACGATCGAGTCGATCCTGGCGCGCTCGCGCAAGATCGTCATCGACGGCAAGGGCGTCAACACGCTGATGCTGCCGCTGGACCACGTGGCTGGCGCCGGCGTGCTCAAGGCCGCGGGCGTGCGGGGCATCGTCAGCGTTTCCGACGCCGCCGAACCGGGCGCGGGCGCTGCAGCAACCGCGCCGAAGCCGGCCGCGACGGGCGCCGCCGCCGCGCCGGCAGCCGACGCACCGGCCGACGATGACCGCAGTCGTGAGCGGGAGATGCGCAAATGAGCGCACGCCTGCTGGCGCCTGCCGCCGCGGTCGTCGCGTTGCTGGTGGTCGCGGCGCTCAGCGTGTTTGTCGTCGGCGAGGGCGAATTCGCGGTGCGCACGCGATTCGGGCAGGTGCAGCGGGCGGACTACGCGCCGGGCCTGCATTGGTGCTGGCCCTTCGAGCGCATCGTGCGCGTCGACCGGCGCGTGCTGGCGCAGCGCTTGCAGGCGGAAGCGTTCCTCGATTCGGCACAGCAGGGGTTGTCGGTGGACATCGACCTGGGCTGGCGCGTGCGTGATCCCCGGGCGTACTTGCGGGCCGGCGCAGCGGCGAACGCCGAGGCGGCCGTGGCCTCGCGCCTGGCGGACGGGTTGCGCAGCCGGCTGAAAGCCGAATACGCGCAGATGTCGCTGGCGCAGATCCTCGATGCGCCGCGCGGTGGCGTGTCGGACGCGCTGCTCGCGCAACTCGCGCCGCTGGCGGCCAGCCTCGGCGTGGAACTCGTCGACGCGCGCGTGAAGCGCATCGATCCGACCGACCAGGTGGCGAACGCCATCTACGCGCGCATGCAGGAAGCCTACGCCTCGCAGGCGCGCGAATTGCGCGCCGCGGGCAGCGCGGCGGCCGACAGCATCCGCGCCGTGGCGGATCGCGACCTCGCCGACATCGTGGCCGCGGGCAACCGCGACGCGCAGCGCCTGCGCGGCGAGGGCGATGCGCAGGCGGCGGCGATCCGCGCGCGCGCCTACGGCGTCAATCCGGAGTTCGCCGCGTTCTACCGTTCGCTGCAGGCCTATCGCAATGCGCTGGGCCACGATGGCGACATCCTCGTCATCCAGCCGGACGGCGAGTTCTACAAATACCTGCACAACCCGGCGCGGCGCTGAAACATGATGCAGCTGAACTGGGCGGAGTTGTGCGCCGGCCTGGCCATTGCCTCGGTGCTGGAAGGGATGCTGCCGTTCCTGAGCCCACCGGCGATGCGCCGGCTGCTGCAGCGGCTGCTGGCGATGGATGATCGCGAGTTGCGCCTGGGCGGACTGTTCAGCATGCTGGCCGGGCTCGTCATCCTCTATCTGGTGCGCTAGGAATATCCATGGGTCGTTTCGTCATCGTCATCGGCACCCAATGGGGTGATGAGGGCAAGGGCAAGATCGTCGATCTGCTGACCGAGCGCGCCGGCGCCGTCGCGCGCTTCCAGGGCGGGCACAATGCCGGCCACACGCTGGTGATCGGCGGCAGGAAGACCATCCTGTCGCTGATTCCTTCGGGCATCCTGCGCGCGGGTGTTCGTTGCCTGATCGGAAACGGAGTGGTGCTGTCACTCGAAGCGCTGTTTCGCGAAGCGCAGATGTTGATCGACCAGGGCGTGCCGGTGTTCGAGCGCCTGCGGCTCTCGCCCTCGTGCCCGCTGATCCTGCCCTCGCACATCGCACTCGATCGCGCGCGCGAGCAGGCGCGCGGCGCCAACGCGATCGGCACGACCGGCCGCGGCATCGGCCCGGCCTACGAGGACAAGGTCGCGCGCCGCGCCGTGCGTGTCGCCGACCTGTTCCAGCGCGAGACGTTTGCAGCCAAGCTCGGCGAGGTGCTCGACTTCCACAATTTCGTGCTGCAGCGTTATTTCAACCTGCCGGCGGTCGACTTCCAGCGCACGCTCGACGAGCAGCTGGCCTTCGCCGGGCGGCTGCGGCCGCTGCTGCTCGACGTCACCGGCGAGCTGGCGCGGTTGCGCGCGGCCGGCGCCAACGTGCTGTTCGAGGGCGCGCAGGGCGCGATGCTCGATGTCGACGTGGGCACGTATCCGTTCGTGACCTCGTCCAACACGACTGCT
>JAFEDW010000136.1 GCA_018241455.1 Pseudomonadota bacterium
TCATCAAGCAGAACGCCTTCGGGCTCGGCGACTTCAAGCTGATCGAGTCGAGCGAGCAAGGCATGCTCGCGGAGGTCGAGCGCGCGACGAACGCCAAGCGGCCGATCGTGTTCCTCGCCTGGGATCCGCATCCGATGAACATGCGTTTCGACATTCGCTACCTGTCGGGTGGCGATGCCACATTCGGCCCGAACTACGGCGCGGCGACGATCTACACCACGGTGCGTGCCGGGTACATGGCGCAGTGCCCGAACGTGGCGCGGTTGCTGAGGAACCTGCAGTTCACGCTGCGCGGCGAGAGCGAGATGATGAACGCGATCCTCAACCTGCACCAGCAGCCCGAGGTGGCCGCCGCGGCGTGGATCCGCGCGCACGGCGCGCTGGTGGCGCAATGGCTCGAGGGCGTGCGCAGTTTCGACGGGCGGCCGGCGCTGCTCGCGGTCCAGGGCACCGTCGCGCCGGCCCCGGGGCATCGGTTCGAAGGCTGGATCACGGCGCACAAGATTCCGCTCGGCGAGACGATGGCCGTGGCAATCGAGTACGTCAAGGCGCACGGCATGGGATTCTTCAACGCCATCGCCGGCGCCATCCGCGGCAGCGTCAACGGCGTGACCGCCGCGCTGGTGGCTATTCCCGCGGCCGTGCTGGTGCTGGTGTTCACGCTGCTGGCCTGGGTGCTGCGACGATCGTGGAAGCTGGCGTTGTTCGTCGCACTGGCGCTGCTGTTCATCATGAACCAGGGTTATTGGCTGGCGACGCTCGAAACGCTGTCGCTGGTGCTGGTCGCGGCCATCCTCTCGACGCTGATCGGGGTGCCGATCGGCATCGCCGCCGCCCACCGGCCGCGCCTGTTCCAGGCGCTACGGCCGATCCTCGACCTGATGCAGACGCTCCCGACCTTCGTCTACCTGATCCCGACACTGGTGCTGTTTGGCCTAGGGGTCGTGCCTGGCCTCATCTCGACGATCATCTTCGCGTTGCCGGCGCCGATCCGGCTCACGCACCTCGGCATCTCGTCGGTGCCGCAATCGCTCCGTGAGGCCGGCGAAGCCTTCGGCGCCACGCCGATGCAGCTGTTGTGGAAGGTCGAACTGCCGAGCGCGGCCCCGACCATCGTCGCGGGCATCACCCAGTGCATCATGCTGAGCCTGTCGATGGTCGTCATCGCCGCGCTGGTGGGCGCCGGCGGGCTCGGTGTTCCCGTCGTTCGTGCTCTAAACACCGTGCAAGTCGGAATGGGTTTCGAGGCTGGCTTCGCGATCGTGCTGCTGGCCATCATCCTCGACCGCATGAGCCGCCCGGCGGACCAGGGTCGCTCATGACACACCACGCGGTCGAATTCCAGCACGTCGACATCCTGTTCACCCGCGAGCAGGGCCGCAAGGGTCGCGGCGCGCTGCGCCAGGCGCTCGAATCGCTCGACGCCGGCGGCACGCGCGCGCAGATCGCGGAACAGTTCGGCGTCGTGCTCGGCGTCGCGGATGCGAACCTCCGGGTCGAAAACGGCCACATCAGCGTGCTGATGGGCCTGTCCGGTTCCGGCAAATCGACGCTGCTGCGCGCCGCGAACGGCCTGAACGCGGTCTCGCGCGGACGCGTGCTGGTGCGCGATGGCGACGGCACGGCCGATGTGGCCAGCTGCACGCCGGCGAAACTGCGGCAGTTGCGGCGCGAACGCATCGCGATGGTGTTCCAGCAGTTCGGCCTGCTGCCGTGGCGCACGGTGCGCGACAACGTCGGTTTCGGCCTGGAATTGCGCGGCGAGAGCGCCAGCCGCCGCGCGCGGATCGTCGATGAGAAACTCGAACTGGTCGGCCTGTCGCAGTGGGCGGGCCGCTACGTCAGCGAATTGTCGGGCGGCATGCAGCAACGCGTCGGCCTGGCGCGGGCCTTCGCGACCGATGCCGACATCCTGCTGATGGACGAACCCTTCTCGGCCCTCGATCCGTTGATCCGCACCAAGCTGCAAGATGAATTGCTGGCGTTGCAGGCGCGCGTCAAGAAAACCATCCTGTTCGTCAGCCACGACCTCGACGAGGCGTTGCGGCTCGGCAACCAGATCTCGGTGCTCGAGGGCGGACGCATCCTGCAGACCGGCAGCGTGCAGGACATCGTGCTGCGGCCGGCGCACGCGCGCGTGTCGGAATTCGTGCAGCACATGAATCCGCTGCAGGTGTTGAGCGGCGACATGATCATGCGCGCGCGTGCCGACATGATCCCGGTCGCGGCGGGCGACGCGCGCGGCCTGCAGATCGATGCCGCCGGCCGTTACCTGGTGCGGCTCGACGCCGCCGGCCGGCCGCAGCACGCACTGCTGAACGGCCAGCCGCTCGCGATCATCGCGGCGGGCACACCGGAGAGCGTAACCGCGGCCGCGGGGCTGCGCATCGCGCCGGCCGCCACCAGCATGCAGGAGATCGTCGATCTGTGCGCGCACAGCGGCCACCCGGTGCTGCTGCAGCAGGACGGGCAGATGTGCGGTGCCTGCGGTGAGGCCGAGATCCTGCGTGCCCTGGCCGGATCGCTCGGTGCGACCGTCGTGCCCGGCCCGGTGGAATGACGCCGCCGCACAAGTCAGTGCCGCAATCGGATCAGCCCGGGCGCCAGGCCGCTTCCATACTGGCCGGCATGGACGAGCCCAGCACCGCCAGTTCCCGGGGCCGCCGCCCGAGCGGCCGCGACGCCAAGCGCGCCGCGCGCACCGCGCGCGCGCACAATTTCGTCCCGTACATCACGCGCAAGATTCCGCGCTACGAAGTGCTCGGCAGCGAAGAACTCGAACTGCTCGAGCACAATGCCGACACGATCCTGCAGGAGATCGGCATCGACTTCCGCGACGACCCGGAAGCACTCGCGCTGTTCAAGGCGGCCGGCGCCGACGTCAAGGAAGAACGCGTGCGTTTCCCGCGCGGCATGTGCCGGACGCTGGTGCAGGCCACGGCGCCGCGCGAGTTCACGCAATACGCACGCAACAGCGCCCACAATGTCGTCATCGGCGGGCCGAACACGGTATTTGCGCCTGCCTACGGCTCGCCGTTCATCCGCAACCTCGACGAGGGCCGGCGCTACGCGCGCATCGAGGATTTCCGCAACTTCGTCAAGCTGACCTACATGGCCAACGGCCTGCACCATTCCGGCGGCACGATCTGCGAGCCGGTCGACCTGCCGGTCAACAAGCGGCACTTCGACATGGTGTACAGCCATATCAAGTACAGCGACAAGCCCTTCATGGGTTCGGTCACGCATCCGGAACGCGCGCGCGATACTGTCGAGATGTCAAAGATCCTCTTTGGTACCGATGCGACCGACCCGGCGACCGGCAAGATGCGCACCGTGACGATCAGCCTGATCAACGCGAATTCACCGCTGACCTTCGATGCGACGATGCTCGGCGCGCTGAAGGAATACGCGCGCGCCAACCAGGCCACCATCGTCACGCCGTTCATCCTGGCCGGCGCGATGTCGCCGGTGACGGTGGCCGGCACAGTCGCGCAGACGCTGGCGGAATCATTGGCCGGCATGACGCTCACGCAGCTGGTCAACCCCGGCGCGCCGGTGGTCATGGGCAGTTTCGCCTCGTCGCTGTCGATGCAGTCGGGTGCGCCGACCTTCGGCACGCCGGAACCGGCGCTGGTGCTGTACACGATGGCGGCGCTGGCGCGGCGCCTCGGCGTGCCGTTCCGTTCCGGCGGCGGCCTGTGCGGCTCCAAGATCGCCGATGCGCAGGCGGCGTTCGAATCGGCCAACACCTTGCTGCCCACCTGCCTCGCGGGCGTCAACTTCGTGCTGCACACCGCCGGCTGGCTCGAGGGCGGGCTCGCGATGGGTTACGAGAAATTCATGATGGATGCCGACCAGGCCGCGATGATGCACACGCTGCTCGCCGGCATCGACCTCTCCGACAACGGCCAGGCGCTCGACGCCGTGCGCGAAGTCGGCCCGGGCAAGCACTTCCTCGGCTGCGCGCATACGCAGGCCAACTTCGAGACCGCGTTCTACCGCTCGCCGCTCGCCGACAACAACAGCTTCGAGCAATGGGAGGCCGAAGGCGCCAGTGACATGAACAAGCGCGCCAATGCGCTGTGGAAGAAACAGCTGGCCGAGTACGAGGCGCCGGCGCTCGACCCGGCGGTCGACGAGGCGCTGCTCGACTACATGAACCGCCGCAAGGCTTCGTTCCCCGATTCGAACGTTTGACCCGTGACGATCAGCGCGCGATGGGCCGCAACACCGCGGTCTGCCGCTCGTCGTTCCAGATCGTGCGGTAGAACGCCTTCAGTTCCCCTGCCTTGGCCAGCGGCACGCTCAGTTGCCTGATCTCCAACGTGCGCGTGTAGCGCAGCGTGCGTGCAACCGCCTGTGTCTTGCTGTGGTACGCGGCAAAACCCGCATCGACGTCCACGGCCGGCGGCACATCATCCACTTCGAATCCCGCGGGCAGCGTGATCTCGAAATTGTCGCTGTCGAGACGCGGGCCATCGAATTCGATCGGATTCTCGCGCGCCTCACGCGTTTCCAGCAGGCCGCTGGATTTTGTTCCCAGCACGCGTGGCCGCACCAGCATCAACTCGCCGGCGAATTTCGCGTAGCGCTGCGCCTCGAGCGTGTAACGCCATTCGAATGGCTGGTCGAGAGCGGCCAGATTGAGCACGCTGGCCTGGACGATCCGGAAATCGGACAGCGAGTCGGCCAGGCGCGCTTCGACCGGCTTGATGCGATCGTCGTTGCCGGCGGCATTGCGCAGCTCGTACCGTTCCCGTGCGGCGGGATCACCGGTGCGAACTTCCCGCACGGCGCCGCTCAAGTTCCCCTGGGCGTCGAGCGCCAGCGTCGCCGTACGGTTCAGCGAACTGGTGTCACTGCGCATTTGCGGCAGCGTCGCCAGTTCGCCGCCGTCGGGCAGGACCAGCAGCGCCGTATTGGCCTGCAGGCTGCCGGACAAACGGCCCAACGGCGTGTACTCATCGGTGGGATCGAACACCAACAGTCTCCCGACCTTCGCATTGGGGTACCAGGCCAGCAGGTCCGGCGCTGCGGTGTCGGCCGGCAGCTGCATCGCCAGGATCACGTGATTGAAGCCGAGATTGGGCGGCGTATCGACGGTCACGTTGCCGCGCACCGTATTGATGGCGAGGTAGTACGAGTTGATGCCGATGTCAGCCAGCATCGCGTGTAGCAGCGCGGCCTTGTCCTTGCAGTCGCCGTAGCGGTGCTGGAAGACGTCGTCGGCAAGGTGCGGCTGGTAGCCGCCGATACCGAGTTCGATCGCCACATAGCGGATGTCGTGCTGCACGAAGGTGGCCAGCGCGCGCACCTGTTCGAGCTTCGAAGTCTTCCCCGCGGTCAGCTCCAGCACTTTCTGGTGGATCGCGGGCGTCGCAACATCACGATCCTGCACCAGGCCGTGCTGCCAGCGACCTACGTCCTGCCAGGTCAGCAGCGGACGGAGCTTGCCGTTTGGCGGGATCAAGGCCACGACCATGTGGGCTGCAACGCCGCGCCAGGGCGGCATGTCCCGTTCCAGGCGGACCGCCGGTAATCCGCCCGCCGACCAACTCCAGCTGCCGTTGCCCGAGGCTATCGGCGCAATAGGCTCGTGATTGAGCCATACGGCTTTGAAGTCCCACCCCGCGGGCAGCCGCAAGGTGTAATGCGCATCGCGGACCGGAATTTCATCCTGCAGCTGCCATTCGGCATCCAGCAGGTAGGGCTGAAGCTGTTGCTCGATTTCCACGCCGATGAGATTGCCGGGCACGGCGGCCGGAATCTGCATCAGCTTGGAGCGCACGTCGGTGAGCAGCGCGCCGTTCTCGACGC
>JAFEDW010000137.1 GCA_018241455.1 Pseudomonadota bacterium
ACCACCTCGCAAAGCAGCGCGCACCTGGGCTTAGGCGTGCGCCGCGCCTTCGATCGGCACAACGATTTCGGCACGCGTATCGAGCTGGACAACGTGCAGGGCCACCTGTTTACCGCGCTGCGCGCCGTCGATTACCGGCGCCGCATCGGCCGTAAATTCGCGGCGGGCTTTTTCATCGGCGTGGGACGCTACGAAGGGCCGACGCCGGCCTACGGTTGGTACGGCGGAGCCGGGCTCCAGTGGCGCGACATCCGCAGCAAGTGGGACCTGTCGCTCGATGCGCGCATCGGCGATCACATGGTGCGCAACAAGGTGCCCGGCGAGCCGATCATCCTGTGGCCGAACACGTTCTATTCGATCTACGGCGCCTCGCTCTACCTGAGCCGCCGCTTCTAGCACCACCGTGCGACGCCGCGGCTAGCGGCGCTGGTACGCCTCGAGCGTGTTCTGCATCAGCATCGCCACCGTCATCGGGCCGACGCCACCCGGCACCGGCGTGATCCAGCCGGCGCGTTGCGCCGCGGCCGCGTACTCGACGTCGCCGACCAGCGTGCCATCCGGCAGGCGGTTGATGCCCACATCGATGACGATCGCACCGGGCTTGATCCACTCGCCGCGCACCATGTTCGGGATGCCGACCGCGGCCACGACCAGGTCGGCGCGCGCGACGACGCCGGCGAGATCGCGCGTGCGGCTGTGGCAGATCGTCGTCGTGGCGCCGGCGAGCACCAGCTCGAGCAGCATCGGCCGGCCGACGATGTTCGAGGCGCCGACGACGACCGCTTCCATGCCGGCGACCTTGGCGCCGATATGCTCCAGCAACTTCATGCAGCCATAGGGCGTGCACGATCGCAGCGTAGGCTCACGCTGCGCGAGGCGCCCGAGATTGTAGGGATGGAATCCGTCGACATCCTTCGACGGGTCGATGGCGTCGATCACCGGGCGCGTGCGAATCTGCTTGGGCAGCGGCAGTTGCACCAGGATGCCGTCGATCGCCGAGTCGGCGTTCAGCAGCCGGATGAGTTCCAGCAATTCGGCCTCGCTGGTGCTCGCCGGCAGATCGTGCGCGCTGGAAACGATGCCCGCCTGTTCGCACGAGCGGCGCTTGTTGCGCACGTAGACCTGCGAGGCGGCCGAGTCGCCGACCATGATGACGGCCAGCCCCGGGCGGCGCTTGCCGGCGGCGGCCAGCGCATCCGTGGCCTTGCGGATGTCGGACTTGATGCTCTCGGCCACGGCCTTGCCGTCGATGATTTTCGCGCTCATGAAACCTTATCCAGGATGGGGAAGGGCTTTATTGTCGCACGAGTAGGGGTTCCGTATGATGCCCGCCTCGTCGTCGGGGTAGAATCCGCCGGCGGCCGGGGAAGGAGCTCATATCGAGGCACGACGCGGTCTGGAAGCAGATCTGCTTTGGGGCCAGAGGATCGCAGATTCGAGTCCTGCCGGACGCAGCAATAATTTGACGACGGATTTAACGCTCAGTGAGCAAGCACTCCAGTAACACTGACGACGACGAGGTCGACCTCCGGGACGTGTTCCGCAGGCTCTGGTCCCAGAAGTGGCGGATCGCCGCAACTACGGTTTCGCTTACGGCCGCATTCATCGTGACAACGTTTGTCATGACCCCGGTATACCGGGCTGCCACCGTCCTGGTGGCAAGCGGCAGCGATTCTGTGGGAGCTGCGGGCGGGCTCAGTTCCGCACTCGGTTCGCTGGCCAGCGTGGCTTCGCTGGTGGGCATCGGCCTCGGCGGCAGCGGCGACCAGGACGAAGCCATTGCGGTATTGACGTCGCGCGAATTTGTGCAGAAGTTCATCGAAGACAAGGGTCTCATGCCCCTTCTTTATGACGATGACTGGGACGCCGGGAAGAAGCGCTGGAAGCATCCTGATGACGCGCCGACGCCTGCAAAGGCCTACAAGGACTTCCTGGACGACAATCTCTCCGTCTCGCAGGACAGAAAGACAAATCTGGTCACGGTAACCATCGACTGGCGCGACCGGGAGCAGGCGGCCGCCTGGGCCAATGAACTCGTGGCGAGGCTCAACGCCGAGATGCGCCGGAGAGCCCTGGAGCAGGCCGAGGCCGCCCTCGGATACCTGAAGGACGAGCTCAAGGTGACGACCCAGGTCGGTGTGCAGGATGCGATCAATCAGCTGATCGAAGCGCAGATCAACAAGCGCATGCTGGCCAACGTAACCGAGGAATACGCCTTCCGCGTCGTTGACAAGGCCCTGCCGCCGGACGAGGACGACCCAGAGAGACCGAAGAAGCTGCTGATGGCGGCAGTCGGCCTTCTCATGGGCCTTCTAACGGGCGCCGTCTGGGCTTTATTGAGGACCCAGCCCGCCGACCGCCCATGACGAAGGCGCTTCGAGGTCCCGTCCGATTGCTGGGACAGTCAGGATGCAGATTGTCCTTTGGCGGGCAGGCACTTTGCTTCGCACCGTGTGCCGACACATGAAGCCCGACTTCGCGCGGCGGCTCAAGTCGGAATCCGAGAACCTCTCCAATGTCGGCGTGAGTGTGGTGATCCGCACGTTGAACGAAGCCCGTCACCTCGCTTCGCTGCTGCAGGCAATCGCCGAGCAGGACACCGAGGGGCTCGAGGTGGAAGTGGTGCTGGTCGACTCCGGCTCCACGGACGGTACGCTCGCCATTGCCGAGCGCTTCGGGTGCCACATCCAGCATATCGGCCGCGAGGAGTTCTCGTTCGGCCGATCGTTGAATATCGGCTGCGCTGCGGCGCGGGGTGACATTCTCGTCTTCACCAGTGGCCATTGTGTTCCAGCGGACACACGGTGGTTGCGACACCTGTGCCAGCCGATTCTCGAAGGCAAGGCACAGTACTCTTACGGCAGGCAGGTGGGCGGTCCGACGAGCTTTTTCAGCGAGACCCGCATATTCGGCAAGTACTTTCCCGAGCGCTCGGCAGTGCCGCAGGAAGGTTTCTACTGCAATAACGCGAATGCCGCGCTGGCGCACGGCAGCTGGGTGAAATACCGCTTCGATGAAGGACTCACCGGACTCGAGGACATGGCGCTCGCCAAGCGCTTGGTGGCCGATGGTGGGCGGGTTGCGTACGTGGCGGAAGCGTGCGTGCTGCACCATCACGATGAGACATGGCCGCAGGTGCGGCGGCGCTTCGAGCGCGAAGCCATCGCCTTGCAGCAGATCATGCCGCAGGTGCATGTTAATCTCCTGGACGTCCTCCGCTACGTCGTCAGCAGCGTGTGGTTGGATTGGCGTGCGGCTGCAAAGTCCGGCGATATGCGAAGCTCGGCCTGGCACATCGTGCGCTATCGCTGGAACCAATACATCGGTGTGTTCATGGGCAACCACGAGCACCGGCGCCTTTCCCACGCCCAGAAGGACCGGTATTTCTTCCCAGACTGATAGCCGGTTTCAACCAGACATGTCATCAAGAAAATTCGATCTTGTGGCCCTGTTGCCGATGAAGGCCAACAGTGTCCGTGTGAAAGGCAAGAATTTCCGCGAGTTCTGCGGCAAGCCGCTGTTTCGCTGGATCCTCGACACGTTGCTCGAAGTGAGGGAGATCGACACGGTCGTCATCAATACCGATGCGCGCCACATCCTTGCCGAGAACGGCCTGGTCGACTCGGACCGCATCATGATTCGCGACCGCAAACCGGAGATCTGCGGCGACACGGTGTCGATGAACCTGGTGCTCGCTGACGATGTTGCACACGTTCCAGCGGATCTGTACCTGATGACGCATACCACCAATCCGCTGATGAGCGCCGATACCATCCGCAAGGCGATCGCCGCCTTCCGCGACGCGAAGGTGGCAGGGAGGGCTGATTCCCTGTTCACGGTGGACAAGGTGCAGACGCGCTTCTATCGCGCCGACGGCAGTCCAGTGAACCACGATCCGGACAACCTGATTCCGACCCAGGATCTGGAGCCATGGTACGAGGAGAACTCGAACTTGTACGTCTTCACAAAGGAGAGCTTCGCCTCAACCAAGGCGCGCATCGGCAAGCGCCCGATGCTCTACGAGAGTCCGCCCTTCGAGTCGATCGATATCGACACCGCTGCGGACTGGGACTTCGCGGTGGTCGCGGCCCGGTACCTGCAGGACCGGAACGCGAGGACAATATGAGCTTCAAGGTACTGGTGACCTGCCCACCCATGCTGGGAATGATCGAGGCGCTGGCGCCGGCGTTCGAGCGCGAGGGCATGGTGGTTACCGCGCCAAGAGTGGTGCAGATTCTTCCGGAATCGGAGCTGAAGCAGCTCGTTCCCGCGCATGACGGTTGGATCATTGGCGACGATCCGGCCACCCGGGCGGTGTTCGCGGCCGGTAAGGCGGGCAGGCTCCGGGCGGCCGTGAAATGGGGAATCGGCGTGGACAACGTGGATTTCGACGCCTGCAGGGATCTGGGCATTCCGATTACCAACACACCGAACATGTTCGGTGGCGAAGTGGCGGACGTTGCGATGGGTTACGTGATCGCGCTGGCGCGCGAGACCTTCCAGATCGATGCCGGGGTACGCTCTGGCGGTTGGCCGAAGCCGCGCGGCATGTCGCTGGCCGGCAAGACCGTGGCGCTGATCGGCTACGGCAACATCGGCAAGAACGTGGCGCGCAGGGCCCTGGCCGCCGAGATGGAGGTCATCGCTTACGACCCCATGGCACACGATGAGCCCGGTCTCGTCGCGGTACAGCGAGCCGCATGGCCCGAGCGCCTGGGGGAGGCGGACTTCATCGTGATTACCGCGGCTCTGACCCCCTCCAGCCGTCACATGCTGAACGCCCGGACACTGGCCGCCGCGAAGCCGGGCGTGCGCGTCGTCAACGTCGGTCGAGGCCCGATCATCCACGAGGCGTCCCTGGTCGAAGCTCTGAAGTCCGGTTCGGTGTATTCTGCCGCGCTGGATGTTTTCGAGACGGAGCCCCTGCCGATGGACTCATACCTGCGCTCCCATCCGCGCTGCGTGTTTGGCTCGCACAACTCGTCGAATACCGCGGATGCGGTGGCGAGGACCAGCAACATCGCCATAGAAAAGCTGGCTGGGTTCCTGCGGTCTCTGTGATAGTCCAACAGGCAGTCGTCGCAAAGTGGTCAAATGAGCGTATTGGAAGCGCCATCCGCGCCGAATTCAGCGCTGCCAGGCAGTTTGTGGTCGCAACCGACTTTCAATCCGACCGCACGGCTGCTCATCAAGCCTATGTTAGCGCCGATCCGGTTCGCTTCTGCGCCGATGGAAAGCTCCGCGAATCCGTGATCGATGCACTCGTTGCTTCCGTTGGTGACCGGCCGCTGGGCGCGTTGATCAATAGCGCCGCCCCGCAATATCTGGGTAAGGCTGAGGCCCTGAATGCCGATGCCTGGCGCAAAACGCTCGACGTCAATCTGCTCGCGCCCTTCCTGCTGATTCAGGGGTTACTACCGCTGCAGGAGCGGGCATGCGGCAGTGTGACCAATCTCGCAAGCATCCGCGCGCGAGCGACCAAACCTGGCTTCTCGGCTAATGCTTCCAGCGAAGCCGGCTTGGTGGGATTGACGCGAAACCTTGCTTTGGAGTTGGGTGCCAGGACACGTGTCAATGCAATCTGCGCTGCGGCAATTGCGACGTCGATGCTACGGGATGGATTCGCTGGACACGAACCTGACCTGCAGCAGCTGGCATCAATGCATCCGAGAAGTACGGTGGGTGACCCTGCAGACGTGGCCAAAGCAGCGCTATAACTTTGCTCGGCGCAGGGAATTTATCTGAATGGCTG